>JAGODS010000274.1 GCA_017998135.1 Bacteroidales bacterium | reverse complement strand
ATTTATTAGTTTGCAGTCCTTTAATATTATATTTAGAAATAAAAATTTGTTTGTAACCTGTTTTTTCGGCCTCCGAGATTCGTTGTTCAATTCTGTTAACCGGTCTAATTTCACCAGATAAACCCAATTCAGCAGAAAAGCATAAATCTCTGGCAATAGGAATATCATCATAAGATGAAAGAATAGCAGCTACCACAGCCAAATCCATTGCAGTATCATCAACCCTGATACCACCGGTAATATTAAGAAAAACATCTTTGATACCCATCTTGAAACCGCTTCTTTTTTCAAGGACTGCAAGTAACATATTAAGTCTTCGGATGTCAAAGCCAGTTGAAGATCGCTGAGGATTGCCATAATTAGCAGGACTGACCAAAGCCTGCGCTTCAATCAAAATAGGTCTATTTCCTTCCATAGTAGTAGCAATAGCCGAACCACTGATGTTTTGATCTCTTTCGGTAATCAGAAGTTCTGAAGGGTCACTAACTTCTCTTAATCCTTTTTCTCGCATTTCATAAATACCGAGTTCGGAAGTGGGTCCAAACCTATTTTTAATAGCTCTTAAAATTCTGTAAGTATGATTTCTGTCTCCTTCAAACTGAAGAACAGTATCAACCATGTGTTCTAAAATTTTTGGACCAGCAAGTGTACCGTCTTTAGTAATATGTCCAACAAGGAAAAGTGGAATAGAAGTAAATTTAGCTATTTTCTGAAGCTCTGCCGTGCATTCTCTGACCTGAGTAATAGTACCAGGTGCAGAAGGAATTGACATAACAGATAAAGTTTGAATAGAATCAATAATTATAATAGAAGGATTAATTTCGGAAATATGATTAATAATATTATCAGTAATAGTTTCATTTAGAATATAGCATTGTTCATTTTTAATACCTATCCTGTCAGCTCTCATTTTAATCTGTTCTTCGCTTTCTTCGCCAGTAACATATAAAACTTTAAGATTTTTCAGGTTAAGAGCAACCTGAAGCATTAAAGTAGATTTACCAATGCCAGGTTCTCCGCCTATTAAGATAACAGAGCCAGGTACTAGTCCATTGCCAAGCACTCTGTTTAGCTCGTTATTATTGAGATTTATTCTTGGTTTATTAGAAGTTTCAACATCAGAAATAAGTTTAGGAACTGCTTTTTCAAAATTAAATTTATTATTAGACAGGTTAGTAGGTTTCTGAATGAGTTCCTCAACAAAACTGTTCCACTCGTTGCAGGTAGAACATTTCCCTACCCATTTAAGAGATTGCGAGCCGCAATTTTGACAAATAAATACTGTTTTCGGTTTAGACATAATAAAGGAAATAAATTTTATCTATTAGTATTAAACTTTAATTTTTTTATAAAGTTTAAAAAAGGGTTTAAGTAGTAAAGAAAGATTATTGAAATGAAAACTGTAATAATTAGTTTCTGACGAATTAAAACCGCTATAAAACCTGGCAAGATTGTCATTGTTGGAGCCTTCAAAGTCAAGTAATAGATTGGATGCAGAATGAATTTTTATATAATTATCAATAAGAAAAAACATTGCTCTTTTTTCTCTGCCTTCTTTATTTTGTCCTGAGAATAGAAAAATGCTATGATTTTTTGTTTCAATAAAAAAAGCGCCTGCCAATAGTTTATTATTAGTATCAGAAACAGTCCAGACTGAAGCAATATTTTTATTAAAACATTCATTATATAGACTTTTAAGAATATCAAACTGAGAATTTTGAAAAGCATTTATTTCTTTTCCTTTATTTTCTTTGAAAAGAGTAATAATATCATTTATTTCATTAATGTTTCTACAAATAAGATTATTTGACTTTGCTCTGTTTAAGTTTCGTTTAGTATTATTACAATATTTATTATAAAGTTGATTATAATTATTTTTTAAATCTAATTCAAAATTTCTGTTTTTAATAAAATAGGACTTTGAGTTATTAAGGGCGGGTTTTAAAACGTTGTATTTATTAAGATTTATTTCAATAAATTTAAAATCATTTTTTAGTTGCTTAATATAATAAGGTAGTAAATTATTACTTTTATCGTCAGTAAAGAAAAGACCACCCTGTTGCATAAAAGGCGGTTGGCTAAGATAAGTTATACCGAATTTGTTTTTAGGAAAAATGGGAAAAACGGAGTTATAGTCGTCTTCTACGTAAGCCTGCCATCCCTCAGCAATTATGTCAAGATACCAACTATAAGCATAAAGCAAGCTATTAACTGAATTATCAATACAATTATTCCATTTGTTTTTATCAATCTCGGCATTTTGAAGAAATCTTAACATAAGTATATATTTAAGCCTAAACATTTTTTTTATTTGTTAGGCTTAATAAAAAAAATATTAAGCGCTCATTGTATTTATAGCAGGATTAATTTTTTTGACCAGACCTTGCAATACATTTCCAGGTCCAACTTCAATAAAAGTATCTGCACCATCTTTAATCATATTAATAATGGTTTGCGTCCATAAAACAGGTGAAGTAAGCTGTGCTATAAGATTTGTTTTAATAATTTCAGGGTCTGATGAAGCTTTGGCATTAACATTTTGGTAAATTGGACAAATAGGATAAGTAAAAGGAGTAGAATTAATAGCAGTAGCAAGTTCAACAGCGGCCGGCTTCATCAGTGGCGAATGAAAGGCTCCACCGACTTTAAGGGGTAAAGCTCTTTTAGCTCCGGCGGTTTTAATTTTTTCACAAGCCAGGTTAATAGCATTGACAGAGCCTGAAATAACTACCTGTCCAGGACTATTAAAATTAGCAGCAACAACCACATCATCAATAGAATTGCAAATTTCAATAATTTTATCATCATCCAGACCTAAGATAGCAGCCATAGTAGATGGTTGAGCTTCGCAGGCTTTCTGCATTGCTGTTGCTCTCTGGCTTACCAGTCTTAAAGCTGATTCAAAATCCAAAGCTTTGTTAGCGACAAGAGCGGAAAATTCGCCTAAGGAATGTCCTGCTACCATTGCAGGTTTAAAATTTTCGCCTGATATAGCTGTAAGGATAACACTATGAAGAAAAATAGCAGGTTGAGTAACTTTGGTCTGCCTAAGTTCTTCTTCAGTTCCTCCAAACATAATGTCAGTAATTTTAAAATTTAAAATTTCATTAGCTTTTTCAAACATTTGTCTTGCTAATTCAGAATTTTCGTAAAGGTCTTTACCCATACCAATAAATTGGGCGCCCTGACCGGGATAAATGTATGCTTGCATTTTATTAATAATTAATTTATAGATTAAATTAGAATTGGGTTTATAGTTTTAGTTAGATTTATTATATATAAATTAGAAAGATTATGAGATTTTAAAGTGCAAAAATATAAAATTTTCATTCAATTATCTTAAAAGTGCAAATGTATTACTTTGAAAATTTGAGAAATTCAGTTAAAGCCCCGATTGTACGAGCTTAATTTGAATTATGACCTAAAGAGGCTGTAACTATTAAATATATTGATTTATAATGCGTGAATTAATCAGGCTAAAAGATAGCTTTAAATACTCATTTATTAAAATTAAAGAGTAAAAAACAGAAAGAAAATTTCCATATTTTGGAAACTGAAGCATTTTTAGTTTATAAATTTCCATAATTAGGAATCTAAGGCAATCTGACTTTTTAGATTGACATAAATAAAAATTCGAAGGCAATCTGACTTTTTAGATTGACATAAATAAAAATTCGAAGGCGATCTGACTTCTTAGATTAACATAAATAAAAATTCGAAGGCGATCTGACTTTTTAAATTGACAGAATTAAAAATAAGAAGATATTCAGATATTATTATTTTCCATAATTATCAATCTTAGGCAATCTGACT
>JAGODS010000273.1 GCA_017998135.1 Bacteroidales bacterium | reverse complement strand
GTATAGCAGTAAGTAATCAGTCTTAAATATCATACAATATCGTATTTAACCCTGCGAGGTTTTCTAAAATCTCGCAGGATTATTTTATAAGTTTAAAACTTTTATACTTTTGCTCTTTTTTAAGATGCAAATTATTCTTGTTTTTATATTAGCTAATTTATTAGCTGTTTTAATAATTCTTTTCGTAGCTTCAAAAGCCAAAGAAATAATTACTATTGCTATTACTGTTTTTAATTCGGTGTTAAGTGGTATTTTATCTATTTCTGCTTTAGCAGGGATAAAACAGTATTTTATTTTTCCAGGTTCTTTAATTACAGGTGAAATACCTTTTGTTATTGACGGGCTTTCTGCCTGGTTTATAATTGTTATAAATCTGACTTTCATTACAGGCGTTATTTATGGTTTTTATTATTTGAAAGCTTATAAAGATGAAAAAGCCAATTTGTCGCTACATTGGATTTCTTATATCCTGGCGCATTCTGCTTTGATTAGTTTGTGCGGTATTCAAAATAGTCTCGCTTTTCTTATTGCTTGGGAAATAATGGCTATTTCGTCTTTTCTGCTTGTTATTTTTGAGTATAAAAAGGTAGATACAATTAAAGCAGGTATAAATATGTTAATCCAATCTCATATAGGAGTTGTTTTTTTAACTTTAGGGTTTATATGGGTTGCATTCAATACTAATTCTTATAGTTTTGATTCTATTACGACTTTTATACAGGGTAGGGGAGAACTTACAGGCATTATTTTATTTCTCATTCTTTTTATTGGTTTTTCTACTAAGGCTGGCTTTATTCCTTTTCATAGCTGGCTGCCTTATGCTCATCCTGCCGCTCCTTCTCATATCTCCGGTGTTATGTCTGGCGTCATTATTAAAATAGGGATTTATGGCATATTGCGTATGATATTATTAATTAAAACTGATTACATAATGATAGGTAGTATTATACTCGCTGTATCGGTATTATCAGCACTATACGGGGTAATGTTAGCAATTATACAGCATAATCTTAAAAGATTGCTTGCTTATCATAGTATTGAAAATATAGGTATTATCGGTATAGGCATTGGATTGGGTACTATTGGCTTAGGTACAGGTAATAATGTTCTGATATCGCTTGGTTTTGCAGGTGCTTTACTACATATTTTAAATCATAGTCTGTTCAAATCGCTTCTGTTTTATGCTGCAGGAAATGTTTATCAGGCTACTCATACACTTAATATAGAAAAATTAGGAGGCATTATTAAACGTATGCCTCATACTGCAATGCTTTTTCTCATAGCTGCTCTCGCAATTTGTGGATTACCTCCTTTTAATGGTTTTATCTCGGAGTTCCTTATTTATAGCGCTATGTTTAAAGGTTTAAATCCTTCTTCATTTGGTTTTTTGTTTACTTTAATATTTACTATTTTTGGGTTGGTTCTTGTAGGAGGGCTGGCGCTGATGTGCTTTACCAAAGCTTTTGGGACTGTGTTTTTAGGGTCGCCAAGGGAACAATTAGAAAACCAAACCGCTGAAGCTCATAAAGTAATGTTATTCCCTATGTATTTGATAGCAGGTATTATCCTAATTATCGGTATTTTCCCTGGTATATTCTTTCAAATCCTTAACAATCCTCTAAATCTCTTTTATAAAATTTCAAACCCCACACTATCTCTAACTCATATCTCATTGCCTGCGCCTCAATTGTCTTCTATTGGTTTAGCTTCTGCAGGTTTTATCTTGCTTTCAGGGTTAATATATTTTATAAAAAAGAGATTTACGGCAGGACAAGCTAAGATTATGTCAGAAACCTGGGGTTGCGGGTATGTTGGTCAAAACGATAAAATGCAATATACGGGCAGTTCATTTATCAGGACTTTCAGGAAACTCACCGAACCGCTTTTACTTGTCCATAAAAACAAAAAAGAAGTTAAAGGTATATTTCCTAATGAAGCAGGGCATTCTACACATCCCTACGATAAACTTGAAAAATGGCTAATAGATAAACCATTGGCTGCTTTTTACCGGTTTTTCAACCATTTTGCTTTTATTCAAAATGGTAAATTACAATCTTATATAATATATGGAGTTATTTTTTTAATTTTTTTTATTTTAACCCCTATAATATATGATAAAATAAAAATACTTTTAGCATTAATAAATCATAATTAATAATTTACAAAAATAAAAACGATGCTAAGTTTTGTTTTAATAATAATAACAAGTCTTTTCTTTACAGGAGTAGTTATAAAGACTAAAAGCCTCGCTTCAGGGCGGAAAGGACCAGGTATATTACAGCCCCTGAAGGATCTTATACGTTTATTTAAAAAGTCGTCAGTTTATAGCAAAACGACAAGTTTTATTTTTCAGATAGCTCCGTCAGTTTATATTGCATCTGTACTTATAGCTATACTTGTTATACCTTTTAACCAGACTAAGGGTTTAATTTCTTTTGAGGGCGATTTTGTGTTTTTTGCTTATGTGCTTGCAACAGGTAAGTTCTTCAATATAATATCTGCATTAGATACAGGTAGCAGTTTTCAGGGAATGGGTGCAGCGAGAGAAGCTTTATTTTCTATGCTTGTTGAGCCTGCTTTCTTTCTTATTATTGGTTCTCTTGTTTTACTGACAGGACATACATCTTTTGCAGATATATTCTATACATTGCAATTCGGCTCTTATATCTCTTTTACATTGCGAATACTTATAGTTTTTGTGTTGATAATGATAGCAATGGTAGAAAACAGTCGTTTGCCTGTTGATGACCCTAAGACACACTTAGAGTTAACGATGGTTCACGAGGTAATGATACTTGATAACAGCGGTTTTGACCTTGGGTTGATAACTTATGCAACTTATCTAAAATTTGCTTTGTATGGAGCCTTAATAGCTAATTTGTTTATAGGCGGACTAACTCTTTATATAGCTATTCCTGTGTTTTTTGCAGTGCAGGTTTTGTTTGCCGTTTCGGCAGGTCTGATTGAATCGTTTATAGCAAGATTCAGGATGAACCATAATGCGCAGTTTATCTTTGTGTTATCTTCTGTCTGTATTTTGATATTCTTCGGAGCTTTACTTATTATAGGAAAATTTATTTAAAAAATGATTAACGTTTTACTTATAACTTTTACAATAACCTTACTTTATATGAGCATTGCCAAGCGCCTGCTCACTTATATTAATATACTTGCTTTCCAGGGGTTTATACTTTTCGGAATCGCTTTTATACAGCTTATTGATATAAATATTTTTAATCTTATTTTCATACTCCTTGAAACAATCATTTTTAAATCTATTGCAATACCCTGGTTTTTAAAGTATATAATTAAGAAAAACAAGCTTACCCGCGAAGCCGAACCTTATATACCTAATTTTTTCTCTCTTATTATTGTTACTGCAATAATTGTTTTAACTATTTTGCTCTCCAATTATGAAGCTTTTAAACTAATTAATAAAACTTATTTTATTGTCGCTTTGTCAACTCTTTTTAGTGGCTTATATATTATTGTTTCAAGGAGAAAAATTATTACTCATATTTTGGGTTATTTAGTCATTGAAAACGGGGTGTTTATTTTATCGCTTGCGGTTGGCAGCGAAATGCCTATGCTCGTTAATTTAGGCATTCTGCTCGATTTTTTTGTTTGTGTTCTGGTGCTCGGTATTTTTGTTAATAAAATTGGAGATGTTTTTAAAGAACCAGAAGTTGAAAAACTTAATCAACTCAGAGATTGAATTTTTATTTATGAATTATAAGTTATGAATTATGAATTATGAATTATGAATTATGAATACTCAATACCCAATACCCAATACTCAATACTTAATACCCAATGCTTAATAC
>JAGODS010000272.1 GCA_017998135.1 Bacteroidales bacterium | reverse complement strand
CCCTTACCCTCTCCTAAAAACAGGAGAGGAAATATGGAGTTTTTAGAGATGCCCATAATAAAATATTGTTTTCTTAGCAAGGTTTAGAATAAATTTTAATAAACTTAACTTTTTCTCTTAAGCTAAGTTTATATTATTGCGACTGCAATATAGATGAAGGAGGAAATTAAACCTAATAGATACTATAAGTCCTAAATAAATATTATTTTTGCAGACAAAACAATTTTAAATGAGTGACCAAATAAAGCACGAATGCGGTATTGCCTTTATCAGGCTTTTAAAACCATTAGAATATTATTTTTATAAATACGGCACTAATCTCTACGGTTTGAACAAACTGTATTTATTAATGGAAAAACAACATAACCGGGGCCAAGACGGAGCCGGTCTCGCCTGCCTTAAATTAGATTTAAAACCCGGAAAAAAATATCTGCATATTAGCAAATCCTTTTCCGAAAATGCCTTAACTGATATATTTAATCAGATTTCAAACAATATTAACAATTGTACCAATAATGAAAAAGACAAGCTCAATGATTATATTTCATTAAAAGAAAATAGCGATTTTATTGGCGAAATATATCTGGGGCATTTACGCTATGGAACCTTTGGTAAAAACAATTTAGGCGCCTGCCATCCGCTAATTCGTGAAAACAACTGGAAAAGCCGGACTCTTGCAATAGCCGGAAATTTTAATCTTACCAATGTTGACGAGCTTTTTGAAACCCTTCTTAATATTGGTCAGCATCCGGTGGAAACTTCCGATACAATTACCATACTTGAAAAAATAGGTCATTTCCTTGATGAAGAAAATGAGGATTTGTATTTTGATTTTAAAGAAAAAGGATATACTAAAAGAGAGATATCTGATTATATTGCTCAAAATATGAACCTGCAAAGTGTATTAAGCAATTCCTGTAAATATTGGGATGGGGGCTATGTTATAGCTGGATTGCTCGGGCACGGCGACGCCTTTATCCTGAGAGACCCTTCAGGCATAAGACCTGCATACTATTACAAAGACGACGAAGTGGTAGTGGTAGCTTCTGAAAGACCTGTCATACAAACCACTTTTAAAGTTGATTTTAAAAATATATTAGAAATAAAACCGGGCTATGCACTTATTATTAAAAAAGACGGCTATATTGACGAATTGAAATGTAAAGAACCTCAAGCACTAAGACAATGTTCTTTTGAAAGAATTTATTTCTCAAGAGGTACTGATGCCGAAATTTATAAGGAAAGAAAAAAACTCGGCGCTGCTCTTTGCCCTTCCATTCTTAAAGCTATAAATTATGACATTGAAAACACAGTATTTTCTTATATACCTAACACTGCCTCCGCTGCTTTTTACGGGCTGCTTGAAGAATTAGAAAAATTTGCCAATCTTATTAAAAAAGATAAAATACTTCAATTAAAAGATAAACTGACACCCGAAAAAATTGAAGAAATTCTTGCTATTAAAGTGCATTTCGAAAAAGTGGCTGTTAAGGACATTAAACTTCGTACTTTTATTAGTGATGACAATAAACGTAACGACCTTGCGGCTCACGTTTACGACATTACTTATGGTACTATCAGAAAAAATATAGATAATCTTGTCGTGATTGACGATTCTATAGTTAGGGGAACTACTCTGAAACAAAGTATTATAAACATTTTATCCAGACTTGAACCTAAGAAGATAGTAATAGCCTCATCCGCACCTCAAATTCGCTATCCTGATTGCTATGGCATTGATATGGCTAAACTTTACGATTTTGTCGCCTTCAGAGCTGCCATTGCATTGCTCAATGAAACAAAGCAAACCAATATTATTAATCAGGCTTATAAAAAATCAAAAGACCAGGAAAACCTGCCTAAAGAGGAAATTATTAACTATGTTAAAGATATATACAAACCTTTTACTGCTCAAAGAATAACGGAAAAAATTGCACAACTGCTTACACCTGAAAATATCAAACCTAAAGTAGAAATAGTTTATCAAACAATAGAGGATTTGCACGAAGCCTGCCCCAACCATAAGGGCGACTGGTATTTTACGGGAAATTATCCTACTCCGGGCGGTAATAAAATGGTCAACAGAGCTTTTATGAATTATTTTGAAGGTAAAAAAAACATTCGGGCTTACTAAAATCATTACTTATTTTAATTATAAATTTTATGAAACATCTATTTTTCACACTGCTAATTTTTATTTTTAGTATCAATTGTTATAGCCAGAGTGAGGCTGAAGAATTTCTTGAGAATGCTATGGATTTCTCAATAGGAGGCGACAATGAAAAAGCCATTATTGAATTAGATAAAGCGATAAAGCAAAATCCCCGATTTTTCTCGGCTTACCTTATGCGCGGCGATTTCAATGCCGAGTTAGGCAATTACGAAAATGCCATTAAAGATTATAGTATAGCTGCAGACCTTGAGACTAAAGATGCCGAGCCTGTCAGAAAACGAGGCGATATGAAACGTTTTTTGAAAGATTATACTGGCGCAATTAAAGATTATAGTCTGGCTATAGAACGCAACTCCGGCGACTCCGAATCTTATAATAACAGGGGACTGGCTTTTGCAGATATGGGTAATTATGAAGGTGCTATCAGGGATTTTAATAATTCTATTGATTTGAATAGTAAATATCCTGACCCCTGGGCTAACAAAGCAGC
This sequence comes from Bacteroidales bacterium, assembly GCA_017998135.1. Lineage (GTDB taxonomy): Bacteria > Bacteroidota > Bacteroidia > Bacteroidales > JAGODS01 > JAGODS01. The sequence continues at coordinate 1,162 of JAGODS010000272.1, read as the reverse complement.
GGCTAAAATTGAACTTAAAAAACCTGTTGATGCTATTGCGGACTGCAACAGAGCTCTTCAAATAAAAGAAAATTTCCCTCCTGCCTTATTTTATAAAGGCATAGCTAAAATAAACCTTGGAGATAAAATGGGAGGTTGTCTTGATTTAAGCCGCTCAGGAGAACTCGGTTATATCAAAGCTTATGATGAAATTAAGAAATCCTGTAAGTTTGAATAATTACATTAACTCATCATTATAGTTCTATCCTGTTTAATTCATACTGAAACGAACTACTACTAAATATTTTGGTTAATTTCCCCCGGAAAATACAATATTTCATTGTTTTCAATTTTTCTATTGACATTTATTCCTTAGAGGAACAATTAAGGGCATCTCTAAATACTAATTTTTTAAAACAAAGAGCACAAGAGTTTTATAGAGTTATTAGAGATGTCCATAATAAAAATTAAAATTCAACCTTCCCTGTTTTATTCATTAATCTAAGAATAAGATTTTTTCTTTTATTAAGAAAAGGCGATGGTTTAGACGGGTTAAATTTACGTGGATTAGGCAGGCTTGACGCTATCAGAGCAGATTCAGGTTTATTAAGAGCGGAAGCCGGTTTATGAAAATAAGTCTCTGCGGCTCGCTGTATCCCGTAAATTCCATCACCCATCTCAATCACATTAAGATATACTTCAAGAATACGCTCTTTACTCCATAAAATTTCTATAAGCAGAGTAAAGTAAACCTCAAAACCCTTACGCACCCAAGTCCTATCCTGCCAGAGAAATACATTTTTTGCCGTTTGCTGTGAAATAGTACTGCCTCCTTTGATTTTTTTCTTTTTCTGATTGTATTTATAGGCTTTTTCAATAGCTTCAATATCAAACCCGTAATGAATGGCAAATTTGTTGTCTTCAGCAGTAATAACAGCTTTCTTCATATCCTGAGAAATATCATCAAGTTTTACCCATTTCTTTTTAAGCTTTATTTTTTCCCCTTTAGCAATCTGTTCGCCGATTCTGATAAGCATCAAAGGTGTTAAAGGCGGATTAATATACCTGTATAAAATTGTAAAGAAAATAGTAGATGCAAAAAAGACAATTATTATATATTTTAAAATTCTTAATATTTTTTTAATCAGGGAAATAGAAAAATTTTGCAAACCTATAAATTTTT
>JAGODS010000271.1 GCA_017998135.1 Bacteroidales bacterium | reverse complement strand
CTGCTTTTCAACGACTTTTTTATCCTTCCCCTGCAGTTCTGTTTTGGTTATCCCCGGTTTTACCTCAGGCGCGTGGAAAGCATTGTAGGTTTTGGTAAGACCCAATTGCATTTTGAGCATTAATTGTTTGCGGTGCTCGTGATATTGTTCACCTATAAGCTCACAATTTTGATTTTTAACTCCTTCAACACTTCTTGGGTATGGAAAAGTTTCATAACATTCAGAAGGGCTATAAATTAAAGTATTACTTCCCAAAGTAGAACTTAATTTCCAAGCCCAATTTTCATGAATTGATGATTGAAGAATCAAAAAATTAAAAAAAGAATTATCACTATATACAATAGTTTTATCACTAAAAATTTGATTTCTATCTACAAAACAAAAATTTGTGTATTTAGATATTCTTACTCCTATTAACACTTTACTTTGATCTTTTATACATTCATAAAGTACTTTAACAGGTCTTTTATATATCCACCACTTTTCTTTACATCTTTTATCATTTTGTTTCTCTCTTTCAGGCTTAACTCTTTCTTCTATAATTTGAAAACAATCAGGATATTTATTTTTACAAGTATCCAAATCCATTTCAAAAAAGTTGATTGCATAGTTTTGTGAAATTTGGTTAGGATTTGTATTAACATCATCACCTGTTAAGTAAGGAAAAATGATTCCTTTATTAACATTATTCTTATTTATCAATATATCTGCTTCATTTTTTGAAATATTAAATCCTGTTCCAAGTAAATAACTACCTAAAAATGACTTTTTATTATTGGAAAACAAATTATTTATTTGAAAATCTTCTTTATTATCATCAAGATAAGATGAAATATTATTGACTATCATATTATTTAAATAATTTTTTACTGATGGAAAACTCTTATTAATAGTGACTAATGAAACTTGAACGTTTGCTATACCAGGCCATTGAATTGATTTTATCGCAAAATTAATACTTCCATCATTTTTTAAAATATATTCTAATCCAACTTCCCTTGCTGAACCTTGAGCAATAGTATTAGTTGAAATTAGAGAAATAAATCCATTTAATTTGATGATATTAAAATCTCTTCTAAAAAAATATGTAACTAAATCCACTGCTCTAGCTGGTTGGTAATTTAATTTTAAATATTCCAAATAATCTAATCCATAATTTCCAGAAATTTTTGAATATCCTAAAAAAGGTGGATTTCCGATAATACAATCAAAACCACCCTGCTGAAATACTTCAGGGAACTCGAGAAACCAATGGAAGAATTTCAGTTCACTTGCAACAGCTATTGCTTTAGCAGTTTTCTTATTTTGCCAACCTCCAAAGCCTTTCATTATTGTTCTGAATTCCTCGTCAGTCATAAGACTGTCTTTGTTCTCAGAGGTTTTAGGAATAAAAAATTGAGCTACTAAGGTATCAGCCATTGCCTTTAAAAAAGTATAGCCTTTACCGCCTATAAATTTGTTATAGGCTTTGGCTTTGCGCTCTATATCTTCTGCTGTGGTTTCGGGCAACTTATTAAAGGTTTTATACTCTACCATAGCCTCATGAACTGAGCTTTCAGTAGTTTTGTCAAAATCAGCTTTTATTTGCATTGGCTCTGCTACTCGTTTCTGGCGTTCTGTTTTATTACGATTAAGTAAAACAGAGGCAAGAGTTTTTAATTTAGCAACTTCATATCCATAACCTACAAAATTATTTTCTTTTTCCGCTTCAGTTAGGGCTTTAAAAGCTTCATCAGGGATACCATTTTCCAGTTCGTCACGATGAGCCAAGCCAACAATAGCATCACCGCATTTGATATGATGGTCAAGGAAGTTTAGAGGTTGTCCGGGAATGTATGCTTCCAGCCATAGAGCTACTTTACAGAGTTCTACTGCGAGAGGGTTTTTGTCAACTCCGTAAATACAGTTAAGAATAGCTGTACGTTTGGCAGCCTGAAATGCCCTGGGGTTTGGCTGTTCCTCTTCTTCTACAATTGCTGCAGCAACTTCAGCGATACGTCTGGCTCCGCTGATAAGCAAATGACCGCTACCACAGGCAACGTCACATACTTTAAGTGTGAATATATGCTGCATTACGAGTTCCTGCCTCCGGGAGCGGAAGGCATTGCCTGTGAGCTTGTGTTTTGTTATAGTATCATGCACGAGCTTTTTCCTGTCGTCAAGCAAATAATCCAAACTATGTTTTATCAATGGCTGAACGAGTTCGTCAGGGGTGTAATGGCTGCCACTTTTAGAACGTTCTTCGCTGCCTTCATAAGAGCAGGAAAAATTGTCGGTGCCAGCGATAGGTTCTATTTTAAGTTTGAGTTCGAGCAGACCTTCGTAAACAGAGCCGAATTCCTCTACATCCAGCCCACCATAGTTAACAGCTATAAGCGTTTTGTTTTCATTCTCGAAATAACCGAGAGCTTTGATTACCTGCAATAGTATTGCATTGCTTAAGCGGCATTTATGCAGGTCGTAACTATTTGCAGAAATAGCATCATAGCTGAACAAGTCGCCCTGCAGGCTCATTATACCTAATTTTTCGCCTAAATATTTACTTTCGAACAGAGCAAAAGTGCTGACAAGGCTCATCCATAAGTCATAATGACGATTAGCTTCGGGAGCAGGCAGGCGCTTTGCTAATTTACGCAAACGCAGAAGACTGTAATGTTTGTAATATATTTGGTTGAAACGTTTAGTTTGAGGTTCTTTGCTTTCTGCATATACGAGGTTGCGTTCTTCAATGACAAATAAAAATAAAAGCCTGTAAATTATTCGTAACTGCTGACGGTAATACTCATCGGAATCAAAATTACCCTTGCTAATTGCTGCTCTTAATTCGGAATTATCAGGATGATTGACAAAGCCATTAGCAAGCGCTTTAATAGTATTTTTAACAGCATTTCCTAATTTGCTGCGTATAGTAGCGCCGGCTTCCAAGCCTTCCTGGTGGTATTTCTCGATTATGCTTTCTGCTCCAGCATCCATCTTTTGCGGCATTCTGCTGATATGCAGCAGGCGATAGAAAATTACAAAATCGGAATATAAATCCTCTTCCATAATTTTCTCAAGATTAAACTCAACATAACTCAATCGGGTCAGCCGGGTCGCATCACGCAACAAACGTAATTGTCTGCCATTAGTAACCAAACCAAAAAGATGCTCGCTGTAGTTAAGGTATTCCTGGAGGAGAGCGTGTGGAGAAACGCGAAGATACTTACTATCGGGGCGTTTATCCAGACTTTCATTAAAACCTGAGATAATAACAGGGAAGTTGTCTAAAAGAGTATCCCTATAGCTAATAGGGAAAGATTTACCATTTAGTTCTTCGGCGCTACGGCTGAAAGCGAGGTTATAGCCAAGATTAGATAGCAAAGGGAGAATCCAGAAATTACGGGTTTCGGTAGTAGCAGTTTCACCAGTTTTGACTCTAAGCATTTTGCTTTTAAAAATAGACCATTGGCTTTTAGCTTCCTGCCAGACAAGACTAATTTCATCTTTAAGCTTTAGATTGTTAAAATCCTGATTAAAATCTCTTCCCTGCTGAAAGGCAACTTGTTCAGAACGTATCTTGCCAAGCAGTTCTGCAGATATTACCGAGCCTTGTATGTCTATTGAGGGGAAATTCATTTTAGTTAATAGTTGTTAGTTGATAGTAATAGAATGCAGATGACGCTGATTTATATGATGAACACTGATAAAAATATTTTATACTAAAAACGGGTTAAATGTGTCACATTTGCAAAATGTGACACATTTATAATTAATAAATTATGAATATATAAAATATAAATTTTAAACCGTGCATAGTATAACACAAAGGGCAAAAATAAGAAATTAATTATATTTATCACATTAATCATATACTGTAATTC
>JAGODS010000015.1 GCA_017998135.1 Bacteroidales bacterium | reverse complement strand
GGCTTATACCAGGCTTTCTTTTCTTTATTCATATTATAAACATAGTAATTGAAATTAAATAAGATTTCAAAAACATTATTATTTTTAACACTAAGTTCAGCGACAGCTTGAACAATTTTAGCGTCATCAAAAAGAACAGTAAACTTATTTTTATTCCCTTTTAGAGTATCATTTACAAAAAGAAGCATATTTTTTGATTGGGCAGCGACAGAATAAAGATTAAAACCGACATTATTATTAAACTTCCCTTTAAACCCGCCAAAACAGTCATATTTATGCTCTGTATTTTTAAGTCCGAAATTAGCTTTCACAAAAGGATTTTCTTCAGTAATATCTTTTAAGTGATTTATTTCGTTATTTCCTTTAATACCTGCATAAAGATAAAGATATTTATCATAAAGATTAATAGTCAGTTTAGAAACAGGATATATGAAGAAATCTGATTTTTGAGTAGCAAATTGCGAATTGAAACCGAGCTCAAAATCAAAATTATTAAAGCTTAAAAACAATTCGGGAGCTATGCCGAATAAAGCATTATTGGGAGTTTTAATACTATCGCTGTTAAGGTTGCTGTAATCAGTACTAAGATTAAGCTTTATATTCTGCTTAAACGCTGATTTAACCAGATTGATATCCTTAACAAAGTCAGCATTAAATCTGATATTATTTTCGGAGGTATTAAAATTATCAGAGAAATTATAAAAATCAAGGTTCAGAGAAGGTTGAATTTTATACTTATCAGGATTATTAGATTCTAACCCGGCAGAAAAATTAATAAGCGAAAACAGATGCTTTTGGGTATTATTAAAAGTTTTATTTTCTTTATATAAAGAATCATTAAGACGCCCATAATAATGAAACATTTCTCTCAGGTATTGAAGTTTAGCATTAAGAGTTAGATTATCTAAATATTTTTTCCCGAAAAGAGTAAGTGAATTAAAGTTATAAGCGGGATTACCGAAATCTTTAATACTCTTTTCACTGTTAGACGAAAAATGGGTGAAATTGATACCTGCCGTATATTCTTTTGAACGTGTAGTATTATGAAAGAAATCTAAATAAGGAGTAATTTGTGTGCCAAAGCCTGCTTTTAAATAAGAATTATATAATTCTTCAAGAGGCTCACCTGTTAATCTTGCCGGTTTAATAGGCTCAGTTTTAAAACTTGTATTTATACGGTATGCTCTGATATTATAGTTAAACTCTGGTAATTTAATAACAGTATCTCTAAGCTCAGGCTTAATATTTATCTTATAAGCATCTGAAATGGTAGGCGTATATTCGCCAATAATTTTAACTACTTCATTATATTTTTGTTCCTGAGCTTTAGCGATAAAGCCTGTAATCAATATTATTAAAAAGCTGATTGTTATTTTTTTGACTATCATAAAAAATTGATATTTTAATATGTTAATTGTTTCACAGTAATTAATTTTAACCTCTTCATTATTTAATATCCAAACTGTCCGGTTCATTGAATAGTTCCTCATACTCTTTACCCTGTATGCCTAATTTGATTTCAAGTTCTTCTACGGCTTTTTTCTGTTCAAGAGCTTTTTCTTTTTCAAGCAATATTTTTAATTTATCCTTAGCAATGACGACCAAATCCTCGCCTTCATAATTATCAATAATACTTTGCAAAGTATGTTTAGCCTGGAAAAGATTACCCTTTTCAATATAATTATCAGCAAGCAAAATAAAAGCTTTAGCAATCCAATAATCATAAGAAGGCACCTGATTAATAAGCTGAAAAATTAATTTTTCGGATTCATCAAAATTACTGTTTCTATATTCAATATAAGCGAGATTATACCTTGCTTCAGCAGCAGCTTCATTAGTAGCGATGCTGATAACTTTATTAAAGGATTGTCTGGCTAAAGCAATACTATCAGTTTGCAGAGCTGCTTTAGCAATGGTAAGATGCGCTTCCTGTATAAGTTCATTAGAAAGTTTATCCTGCAATAGCAGTCGTCTGGCAGTATTAATAGACTTATTAAAATCATTAGTCATATAATAAAGCCGCATTTGACCGGTGATAGCAATTATTAAATTATTTTTCAAATCCGCATTTTTTTCAAGATTAATATAATTATCAATAGCAGCAGTATAATTTTTCTTTTTTTGGTGATTAATTTCAGCGGCTTTCAATAAAGCATCTTCAGTAAATTTGCTTTTAGACTTGCCAATAATATAATTATACCCTGCTAATGCCTCATCATAAAGACCTCTGGCATATTCACATTCAGCCCTGTAAAAATTTGCCTCAGCAATAAAAAACCCGTCAGGATACTTCTCTAAGTAATCACTAAATCCCTTAATAGCCTTATCACAATCTCCGCTCATATATTTGTTTTCAACAGAAACATAAGAAAGTGAATCCTGCTCGGCATTAGTAACATTAGCAAAAGGAATATTCTTAACATAAACAAAAAACTCTTCAACTTTATCCATATCAACATAAATATTCTTAATACTAACAAGAGCTTCCTGAGATTCGGGAGTGCCCGGATATTCTGCAACAACTCGCTGGAAAATAGCCAATGCTTCTTCATCTTTATCTAAGTTTCTCAAAACCAAACCTATTTTGAGTAGAGTGCGTTTAGTATAGATAGAATTTGGATAATACAATAAAATAGATTGAAAATATTTAAGAGCATTTTCATTATCATTCACAACTAAATAAGTATTTGCGAGCTCAAAAATAGCATCATTCAAATATTCGGATTTTTTATAATCTTTCTGAAACAACTGCAAAATTTCTATCTTTTGTTGATATTTATTGAGCAGTCCTAAAGACAAGGCTTTCTGAAACACAGCATAATCGGCATCAGGACTTTTCAGCCTGACAGACTGCTCATAATGAGCAATAGCTGAATTATATTCCTTTTCCACAAAATAGCAATCAGCAGTTCTCAACTGGGCATCAGTTAATATATTATTTTTTACCTTAACAGAATCGCTTAACAATTTTCTAAACGAAACAAGAGCATTTTTATATTCCTTTTGTTTAAAACTGCAATAACCTGCATTATAATTGGCAAGACTATAATAATTCATTTTATTAGCGCCTGGCAAAACAATGAATTTTTTATAACAAAACAAAGCAGAATCATATTTATTAAGTCTGTAAAAAGCTTCTCCTTTCCAATAAAAAGACATAGGATAATATTTCTTATCCTTTTCAATACCTGCAAGTTTATTAAAAGTTAAAATAGCTTCGTTATACTCATAATTATTAAACAATTCGACAGCCCTGTTATAAGCTATTTGTTTGTAAACATCCTTAAGTTTGGCATCTTTATTTTTAATATTTTCAATAGAAATTAATGCAGATTTAAAGTTTTTTGTTGTCAGGTAAATATTGACCAAATAAGAATAAAGCTCATCATTTTTATCTGAATCAGGATAAGTTTTAATATATTTTTGAATCTGGATTATTGCTTCATTATAAGGATTTAAAGAAAGTTCGTAAGACAGTTTAGTATAATTATAAAGAGCATTTTCTTTAATTTCAGGATAAAAATCATAATTGGCTGCGGCAAGAAAAGCATTTCTTGCATAAATCTTTTGCCCGGTTTTGATATAACAATCTCCAATATGATAAGAAGCATTCTGGCTGAGCGAATCTACCCGTTCAAGAATTTTAATAAAAAACTTCAAAGCATTTTTATAATCTGTATTTTTATAGTATGCATAGCCAAGCTGGTAATAATCCTCACGCCCAACAGCAGAAGGTGATAACTGGATATATTTCTGAAGATAAGGAATTGAATTTTTAAATTCATCCTTCCTATAATAAGATTCACCGATTAAGCGAATAATCTCGGGCGTTCTGACACTGGCAGTAGAATCTTTAACCAATGGAACAGCAAGAGCTATTAGTTCATCATATTTTCCCTGTAAAAAATAAATCTGTACAAGATAATAACCTGCAATATTTTTAAACACCGGATTGTCTCTAAGTTTTTCAAAGCCCTCAATTGCAAGATTATAATGCTTTTTATTATATTGAATATGTGAAAAATAATAAGTAGCAGAAGCAGCATATTGTCCCTGCTTATCTTTAACATCTGCAAACTCTCTTAAAGCATCGGTTTCTTTATTTTGTCTGAAATAACAATAGCCTTTTTTGAAAGTATATTCACAAAGTTCATCCTGCGACAGGTCAGAAGGGTCAGCTTTATCAAAATACTTAATAGCTTGTGCATATCTTTTATTTCTAAAATGATATCTCCCTAAATCTAACAGAATGGAATTTACTTTTGAATTTTCCGGATACTTCTCAATAAAAGAAAGACTAAGTTTTTCAGCATCAGGGTTAAAAAGCTCAGTAGCGCATTTAGCAATATAATACCCGGCATCAGATAAAAGTATGGAATTTGAGCTATTAGTTTGAGTTGTCTTGACAATCGTTTCAAATAACTGGCGGGCAGCCGAATATTTCTGGTTGCGGTACAATTCAACTGCTTTATTATAAGTCGCCTGAGGTTCGCTGTATATTAATGTTTGTTGCGGATAAATATATTGCCACCCCAAACATAGCAGGAAGACTAACATTGTTATTCTCTTCATATTTTCTATGCTTAAGTAATTTTAGATATAAAAAAACGTGTAAAATTATATTAATTATAACTACTGCAAGAGAAAAAAAATATAAATTATTAACAATTTAAAGACTCTGAAAACAAGGTATTAACTTACTTATAAATAATACTTTAATATTTGTTATTAACATTTTCAATCCGGGAAAAACATTTCTTTATACTTTTTAATAATAAAATATAAAATAGTCGAATAAATATAAGCAAAAAATAATCATTTAACAACCAACTAATTAAATATAAATGTTAAAAATATTTAAAAAAAAAGTTGTCAGATTAAAATCTATATATATTTTTGTCGCCTCAATTGTTAACAAAATAACACAAATTTAAATAGGAGGATAAATATGTCTCAAACAGAAGTTTTAATTAATGATTTAGTTAAGAAATACGGGAAAGAAAGAAGCAGCCTGATGCCAATTCTTCAGGCGGTTATTGAAAAAGAAAAATGGCTAAGCGAAGATGCATTAATATCTATAGCCAAAACTCTTGATCTATCAGCAGCCGACGTCTATGGCACTGCCTCTTTTTACTCATTTCTTGATACTGTGCCACGCGGCAAATACATTATCAGGGTGTGCAAAACTATTAGTTGCCACATGCAAGGCAAAGACGAAATAATAGCTGCACTGGAAGAAGCACTGAAAATTAAAGTAGGTGAAACTACCCACGATAAAAATTTTACTTTACTAACAGCTAATTGCCTTGGCTGGTGCCACAAAGGTCCTGTTATGCTTATTAACAATAAAGTATATCCGGAACTTACTACACAAAAAGCTTTAGATATACTTGGAGAATATACTAAAGCCTTAAAATAACCATAATTAATAACATATAAAAAACGAAAAAATATATGGCAAATAAAGTATATAAAAAAGTTGATTTAATCTTTGGTGAATATACTTCACTAAAATATAAAATCCTTGAGAAAACTCTAAAACGTAATCCTGATGAAATAATAAACGAAATCATAGATTCAGGCTTAAAAGGCAGAGGTGGGGCAGGTTTCCCTACCGGACTTAAATGGAAATTCACTAAAAACCAGGACAGCGACGAAAAATTCGTTATCTGTAATGCAGATGAAGGCGAACCTGGTACTTTTAAAGACAGGGAAATACTGGAAAAAGTTCCCAGAAAAATTTTCTCAGGTATGGCAATTTGCGGCTATTGTATAGGCGCTAAAAAAGGATATATCTATCTGCGTGGTGAATATAACTATATGGTAGAAGCTCTCCTTAAAGAAATAGATATTTTTCACGAACACGTTAAAAAATTCAATTTTAATTTTACAATTGAATTAAGAATGGGCAGCGGTGCGTATATCTGCGGAGAAGAAAGCGCTCTTTTTGAATCTATGGAAGGCAAACGCGGCGAACCCAGAAACAAACCTCCATACCCTACTATTGCAGGTTTTAAAAGCAAACCTACTGTTATTAATAATGTAGAAACCTTTGTTACTGCTCAGGTATTATGCAGAATTGGCGCTGAAGAATATAAAAAATTAGGTACCCTGGACTCAAGAGGTTCCAAATTATTCTCTGTATCGGGCGATACACCCCAGGCAGGAATACACGAACTTGAATTAGGAATGCTCGTTCAGGATTTCGTTGACCAGTTTGGCGATGGTGATACTAAAGCCGTTCAAGTCGGCGGCGCTTCCGGTCATTGCGTTCCCCGTAAAAACTTCGCTAATACTATCATCGGTTTTGAAGGCATCCCTACAGGCGGCTCTATGATGTTATTCAACAGCTCACGCTCTATGTATAATGTACTTCACGACTATCTTGAATTTTTTGCTGAAGAATCTTGCGGACAGTGCACCCCCTGCAGAGTGGGTTGCCAGCAATTACTCAAAGGAATTGAAGCAGTTAAAAAAGGAGAGAAAAAACCTCAATATCTTGACGAACTGAAAAAATTGACTGCTACTATGAAAATAGCAGCTAAATGTGGTTTAGGTCAGTCTGTTTTCAATCCTTTCAATTCTATAATAGATAATTTTAAAGAAGAAATTATTTACTAAACTTATTTATTAACATTAAAAAATTAAACAAAATGGCTAAATACACAGTTAATTTAAAAATAAATAATATGCCTGTTTCTGTTGAAGAAGGCACAACAATACTGGATGCAGCAAAAAAACTTAATATCAGAATTCCGACTCTCTGCCAGCACCCCGATTTAACTATCGCCGGCAATTGCAGGGTTTGTGTGGTTGAAGTTAAAGGTCAGAAATTGCTTTCAGCCTCCTGCGCTATGCCTGTCTCTGAAGGTATGGAAGTATTAACTAACAGCGAAAAGGTCAGGTCTTCAAGAAAACATATCATTGAACTCCTGCTTTCCGAACATAATGCTGATTGTACCAAATGTTACAAAAATGGCAACTGCGAACTTCAAGACCTTGCAAGCGAATACAGGGTAGGCGACCATCTTTTCCTTGATCTGGTGAAACCCAAAGATAAAATAATGGACATCTCTTCACCATCAATTATTAAAGATGATAGCAAATGCGTCAAATGCCAGCGTTGTGTCAGAACCTGCGACGAACTACAGTATGTTAGCGCCCTCGCAGTTACTAAAAAAGGCGATCACCAAAAAATATCCACTTTCTTAGATAAACCGATGCACGAAGTGGTATGTACTAACTGCGGACAATGCGTTAATCGCTGCCCGACTGCTGCACTTACCGAAAGAAACTATATAGAAGAAGTTTGGAATGCTATCAATGACGAAAACAAATTCGTTGTCGTTCAGACCGCTCCTGCTGTTAGAGTCGCTTTAGGTGAAGAATTAGGCTACGACCCTGGTATCAGAGTTACAGGCAAACTCGTCGCAGCTCTCAAACTATTAGGCTTTGACTCAGTTCTTGATACTGACTTTACTGCCGACCTTACTATTATGGAAGAAGGCACTGAATTACTTACCAGACTTAAAAAAGCTTTAGTTGAAAAAGACCCCAGTGTTAAACTCCCGATGATGACCTCCTGCTCGCCAGGCTGGATTAAATTCCAGGAACATTTATTCCCTAATCTCCTTGATAACCTTTCAACCTGCAAATCGCCCCAGCAAATGTTTGGTGCGCTGGCTAAAACCTACTATGCACAGAAAAAAGGTATCAATGCCAAGAATATGGTATCTGTATCAATAATGCCCTGCACTGCTAAGAAATTTGAAAACAATCGTCCTGAAATGCGCTCCAGCGGATATCAGGATGTTGACTATGTCCTCACTACAAGAGAATTAGCAAGAATGATAAAACAAGCAGGTATTGACTTTACCAAACTGGAAGACCAGCATTATGACAGTATTCTCGGCGAATCTACGGGCGCTGCCGTTATTTTCGGAGCTACAGGCGGCGTTATGGAAGCAGCTATTAGAACCGCTTATGAAATAGTTACAGGCAAAGAAGTTCCTTTTACAAACCTTAATATTATACCTGTAAGAGGTATGGAAGGCGTAAAAGAAGCCGCTTTAACAATTAAAGGAGCTAAAGGCGACTGGAAATTCCTTGAAGGTGCAGAACTTAAAGTTGCTATAGCTCATGGTCTTGTTAATGCCAAAAAACTAATGCAAGCTGTCAATGACGGTAAAGCTAATTATCATTTTATTGAAATTATGGCTTGCCCGGGCGGCTGTATCGGTGGCGGCGGACAACCTATACCAACCAGTATGGAAATTCGTAAAAAACGCGTAGAAGCTATATATGCTGAAGATGAAGGTATGCCGCTAAGAAAATCTCACGAAAACCCTGAAGTAACACAAATATATAAAGATTTTCTCCACGAACCCTTGGGTCATAAATCTCACGACCTACTGCATACACACTACAAAGCAAGAAAACGCTACTAAAAGAATTATTTATTATAATTCATATTATAAAAAAGGCAGTTACAATACTGCCTTTTTTATTTTACTCCCCTCAAGATAAATTGTAATCTGATTTATTCGTAAATCTACCGTAAATTTTATTTTTTTGCGTTTATCTGCAAAATGTATATAAAAAGATTTTATATATTCGCTTTTTATTTTTTTGAAAAATAATATCTGACAATCGTTGTATTACATTGAAATTGAGCTTTTAAAGATATAAGTAAGAAATATGGATACCCCGTTAAAATTTTATACTTTATAAAAATTATTAAATTTATATACAATGAAACTTACAAAAATAGAATTAAAAAAACAATTAGATTTTTTTAAAAATGAAAACCGTGAATTGAAAGATAAAATAGCCGAACAAATTTATAAAATTTATTTTTACGAACAAGCTTTTAATATTGGCAAAACTCTGTTTTATACTGCCAAAATTGAAAGCCAGGACATATTAAAGGTTAGTAACCCTCATTATTTTAAAGAATTATTAGGATACGAATTTAATCATACACCTGAACTAAACCCGCTGAATTATCTCGAAGCTGCTCATCCTGACGACCGGCAGCTACAGGAACAAAAAAAAATATTCCTCTCTAAAAACATTTATAATTGCTTGTCAAGTTTATACAGGATAATTATGAAAGACGGTAAATATAAATGGTTTTATTCTAAAATTTGCCCTTGTGATAAAGATAAAAAAGGAGTGTTTAGAAAATATTTTGGTATGATTACAGAATTTGATAATAACCTTTTTTCACAAACACAGGTATGTGAACTCAATAAAGAAATAAAAAGAAATAATTCTAACAATGATTGCGATTTGCTTACAGACGAAGAAATTATGATAATAAAACTACTAGCTAATGGTAATAAAATTAAAGAAGCCGCCTCTATACTTGGAATGGGTATCTCCACCTTTAATCGCAGAAAGAAATTTATTTTTATTAAAACAAAAACAAAAAACACTACCTCTTTAATTAAATATTTCAATGAATCCGGACTGGGTTAATGCCAAATTAATAAAACCTGTAAAACAACTTGTAAATTCTTACCTTATCAATTTTCAAACTTTTTGTTTCTGAAACCTTATTAATCTCAGTATAATAAGTATTTGCCTCTAAATCAACTTTATTACCTTATTATAATCTTCTAATAAAATTGTTTATTCGTGAAATATCATTTATACTATGGTTTAGCTCAATATTTTATAAATAATTCAGATTAAATTCCCTCCTTTCGCTTGATTTCATTAGGCTTTGAATAAAAAAAACCTAAAAAACGTCCCCACGAAAATTGATATATATCAATAAAAATTATTTGATTTAAATTAAATATTTATTTATATAACCCTGTAAACGTTGGCTGCAATACCTAATTGTAGAAAACTATCAGACAAAACTATGATAGTTTTGTCTGATAGTTTTCTATCTTTTTTTCGCAGATTTGTCGAAACTGATAAAATATGTTTTTACTATTGCAAATTGATAAAAATTTAAAACTTTATTTTGTGAACCAAAAAATCGCAAATATTAGCAATTATCTTGATAAATCAGCCTTTTATCAAAAAAATGTTTGCTTGCAGAAGCAAATTGCAAGCAAACATTTCAAATTATTAAGAAAATACCTTACCTATATTGACTTAAAACTTTCTTATGTTTATACGAAAGTCTACTATGTTTGCTTACATTCTCATTATGTATGCAAACATCCTGCTTTATTAAGCAAACATTCTCCTTTTTTAAGCAAACATTCCTCTTATGCAAACAAACAGCTATACCTGTATGCAAACTTAAGGTCAATGTTTGCTTACTTTCCTGAAAATTTATGTATCCTAAAAGCTAATTTTATTAATTTAACTATATAATCTATTAACTTAAATCTATTAATTATGAATAAAAGAAAAGCTATTTACTACACAAGGTTAAAGTATGAAGTACCAGGTTTTTATGATAACGCTACTAACAAAATTGTTGCTGCCTATGCAACAAAATACGGCATTGACCCCGCAAAAGTAGCCAAAATCGTTAATAACAATAATAATATCCCGCTTTCTATCGCTGCAGCCGAAGCAGCCAAACAAACCGCTCAGGCTAAAGTCCGGGCTACTGACGAACTCCTGGCGCAAGCTAAAATTGATTTGATGGATATTTTCACCGACATAAATGAGCATCCTGACCTCGTTGAAACTGACGCCGAAGACCTCGGTATGCGCGTTTTCCACGAACCGGTTAACTGGAACACTATCACCCCTAAAATTAAACGTTATCAGGTTACTGACAATGCTGTTGAATTTTACTACGAAATAGGTCCTTCTGATGGAATTATTATGTATGAAGCCCTGCTACTTAATCCCCCTATTAATACCGTTACGACCGGAATACAAACAATTTCGAAGGATGACATTGCAGGCTTACACATCGGCATTTTTACCGAAGTTATGCGAGCCAATCATTCTCCTATACGAGACACTCGCCGCAACCGTAGCTCCGCACTGGAACTTAGAATCTATATGTTTAAAAGCCTCCACAACGACATCGCTGTCGGTATGCCCAGCCCTTATTACAAAGTAGTTGTGGACTTCATCGACAGATAAAAAATATAGGTTTTTTACTCTGTAAATTTATAATTAACTACTTAATAATTATATAAAAAACTTGCATTTATATATATAATCTATTAATAACTATGTTTATGAAAAAAATGTACTTTCTGTTTATCTTATTAACAGTATTTTATGTAACTGTTAACGCCCAGTACCCTAATATTAAATTAGCTGCGAAAGCTCAAAACTCTTATCTGACTGACGAAACGACTGTCATCTTTCGTCCCGGAGCTACTGATTACTTTGATGAAGAATATGATGCTTATAAAATGTTCGGTCAATCACAGGATCTGCCCTATATTTATCAACTCAGTTATGAAAGCGACCCGCCTGACTCTTTATCAATAAATGCTATACCGCCTGTTACAATTAACAATGTTGATATTGAAATAGGCATCTTTGTCCGACAGGCAGGCGATTATACTTTACAACTAAAGCAGTTTTCGGGCTTTGATGCGGAAATCCAAATCAGTATTGAAGATTTATATACAAGCGCTATTATGGATTTGGGTAATTTTACAGATTATAATTTCGAAATTACCGAGGGTAATGAAAATATGATTAGATTTGCAATTCATCTCCACGCCTGGAGATTGTTCCTTTTCTATGGGTAAAGAAGCTAAAAATTCAGCGATAAACACAGGAGCCATCGGCTGCTTCTCTGAAGCAGCAGCCGAAAATTCTATAGCCTTAGGTCATAATGTCAAAAATAAACAGACAAATTCTATCGCCTTAGGTATGAACGACTCTGTCCCTATTATGACTATCAACGATGGCGGTGATATAGGCAGAGTCGGCATAGGCACAATACGCCCTACATCTAAATTAGAAATATGGGGTGGTAATGACCAAATGAAACAAGAGTTAATTAACCTTATGTCTTTATCCAAAGCCTTATCTTCAGGTATTAATTTCCGTAGTTCACTTTTTACCATCTATAACCGTAAAGCGGAATGGATAACTGATGCTGATTCACAAAAAGCGACTAATATGTTACAAGGGCTTAAAAGCGGTGAAGACCCTGCAGGATTATCTATCAATTCTATATTTAATGTATATTATAATGGTAATATGCACTCTGGTATTAATGCCTTTGCAATTGGCGACAAAGCTTTTGCTATAGGCTCAGGAGAAACTGCCGGCGCTATGGCAACAGGCAACAGCTCTATTGCTATTGGCAGTGAGTTTTCCTCCGGCGACCAAATACTCACACAAAAAGGTTTAAATAATGAACATGGTGCTTTGTCATCGGGGCTTAACAGTATTGCTATCGGCTCGCAAACTACTTCCGATGGTTATAATTCCGTTGCCTTAGGAGCTAAAGCGACATCAATCGGCTATAATTCCTTAGCCTTAGGCTATAAAACCAGCGCACTTGCAGAAAACTCTTCTGTCATAGGCTCTGGCAACGATGAAGGCGAACTTGTTAATGATATACCAAACTCTGTCGCTATAGGCTCTAATAATTCAACCCCTGCTATGTGGATATTAGAGGGAGCTGATGATGCTAAGGTCGGCATAGGAATCAACTCGCCTGTAGAAAAACTTACTGTCAACGGCGCTATTAATCTAAGTACCACTGAAAATGAAAATGCAGGCACTATACGCTGGAACGGTACTAACTTCCAGGGCTATAATGGCACCGAATGGAGAATATTTGACGGAGCCGAAGGTGTTACAGGTCCTACAGGTCCAACAGGCCCTACTGGTCTTACTGGACCAACAGGTCCTCAAGGAGAACAAGGACCTACTGGAGAACAAGGAATAGCAGGCGCTACCGGTCCGCAGGGCGAGCAAGGACCTCAAGGTATTCAGGGAATAGCAGGTGCAACCGGTCAACAAGGAGCACAAGGAATACAGGGACCCGCAGGTCCTACTGGCGCCACCGGTCCGCAGGGAATACCTGGTTCACAAGACGCCTGGAGCCTCACAGGTAATTCAGGAACTACAGCAGGAACTAATTTTATAGGTACTACTGATAATAAAGATTTAATGTTTAAAGTAAATAATCAAAAAGCAGGGTTGATTAATATTTCTGCTAATAATACTTTTTTCGGTTATCAATCAGGTAAAAATAACACAGCCGCAGGCAATACATTTATAGGTTTTGAGAGCGGTATAACTAATTCATCTGGTAATTACAACACTGGAGTAGGCGCCTGGTCGCTTTGGAGCAACACTACAGGTGTCTATAACAACGCTTTTGGTATGGGCGCCTTATCTTACAATACATCCGGCAGCTATAATACTGCTAATGGTCAGGCTGCTCTTCAATTTAATACAACCGGCACATATAATACAGCTATTGGGTTATCTGCTCTTGCATATAATAGTACAGGGAGTTTTAATACTGCTTCAGGCGCTAATTCACTTTTTAAAAATACTACTGGCACAAGTAATACTGCTAACGGACAATTATCCCTCTACAATAACACTACTGGCAATTACAATATTGCCTTTGGCGCCAGTGCTTTATATTCCAATACTACGGCAAGCAGCAACACGGCAATAGGCACTTATGCAATGTTAAATAATACCATAGGTGATAATAATACTGCTATTGGAGCCGTAGCTCTTAATCAAAATGTTACAGGTGGACAGAATACTGCAATAGGGCAAGGAGCGCTCCGCTCCAATACAACAGGTGCTTATAATACAGCATCAGGGCATGCTGCTTTATATAATAATATATCAGGCTATTATAATACAGCTAATGGGTATAATGCGCTTTATACTAATACCAGTGGACAGTATAATTCAGCTACTGGCGTATATGCACTTTATAGTAATACAACAGGAATTTATAATATGGCTAATGGCTTAAGTTCTTTATATTCTAATACTACAGGCGCTAATAACATAGCTTTAGGATTTTCTGCCGGCAGATATAATACAACCATTTCCAATCAACTTTTCATCAATTCTCTTGACAGGGGCACTTATGCTGATGAAATTAATAAAAGCATTATCTATGGAGTTCAGGATGCTAATCCCGGCTCACAATCCTTAAAATTAAACGCCCAGATATATATACCTTATATTAAAGCAGCAGGCGGCTCAACCGACAGCGTCCTCGTTAAAAACTCCACTACCAAACAAATACAACTAAGACCCCAGTCAGCAGGTCCGCAAGGACCAACCGGTCCACAGGGCGAGCAAGGCATACAGGGAATAGCAGGCGCTACTGGTCCTCAAGGTCCAACCGGTCCGCAGGGCGAGCAAGGTTTAGCAGGCCCTTCTGGAGATAGTTACTGGATAAAAAAAGATAATAATCTTTATATAGAAACATTAAATATTGGAGTAGGAACCGTAAATCCTAAAACTAAATTAGAGGTAAATGGAACTGTAGGTGTTAATACTAAAGCTAATTCAACAATTCTTAAAATCCCATCCTTACCTGATAACCCTGAAGAAGGTGTAGAATACCCTGAATGGAATTTAAACAGGTTTTCCATAAACCAGGGCTCTGGTTCTAATCAACAAACAGTTGATGAAAGCGGTATTTCTTTTTCTTATAAAAGAGCTAAATCCGATGTTAAACCTGTTTTAAACCTCACAAAGGAAAAAATAGGTATTGGTACTCTTAATCCTGACGCCCTTTTACATGTTAAAGGAAATAGTATCATTGAAGCTGGGCTTGTACTCTCAGGTGAATCACAACAGGCGATTGACTGTTTACCTGAAGGAAAATTATTAGTTGATGGTAATTCTATAGTTAAAGGTGAATTTATGATTGCCAGAGGTTGCCCAAACATACAGGAAATCTCGGACTCTCCCTCCCAGGATAATGTATTTCGCTTTACTATTACCAATTGTCCAATAACTACAGGAAATTGCCCTAAAGAAATCGCTCAAGGCAGTTTAGTCCTTAAATCCGATTATAACAGAGGGGATATCGCTTTTATGCCTAATAGCAATTTTGGTCCTTCTTTAATTGTTAGAAATAACGGCACTGTTTTATTAGGAACAAATGTACCGTTCTTAGATGATAATAACAATCCTGATAATATTTCTAAATTACAGGTTAATGGTAAAGTTGTAGCTACTGAGTTCTTTGTTAAATTATTTGATGGTAAAGATATTGTTTTTGATGAAAATTATGAGTTAAACTCTCTCAAATATGTTGAAGAATATATAAAAAATCATAAGCATTTACCAGGAATTCCTTCTGCCAAAGATACACAAAATGGGATTAATCTTAGCCAGATGAATAGTTTACTTCTACAAAAAGTAGAAGAATTAACATTATATTTACTACAGCAGCAAAAAGAGATTGACGCCTTGAAATTAGAAATTAAAAGTAAAAATAATTAAAAATAAATTTAGTAATTAATATTAATAAAAATAACAATAATAATAACTGAAAATATGAAAAAGATATATTTGATAATAGTTATATTAGGATTAATTTTTGCAAATTTTGTAAAATTATATTCCCAGAATTGCTGGAATCCTAAAGACAGCGTCTATAATATGGGATTTGAGATGAGCGATACAACAGAATTTAATAACTACTGGAAAGCCGAAATAGATTCAAATTTTTACCAGGCAGCCTGGACCATTTATCCTGATACAGATTGTGTACATTCGGGCGACTATGCTATTGGCATTTCAGAGTATAATAACTACTGGCTTTTTTCCAGGTGCTTTAACCTTGATTCGGGGATTACCTATCAACTTTCATTCTGGTATTTCGTTGGATTAAAAGAACTGCCTAATCAAAATCTTCGTATCAAAATAGGAAAATCCCTGGATACAAGTCAAATGCTAACCATCCTAAAAGAAATTAAAGATATTAATAATAATGAATATAAACAAGCTAATATACTTTTTTCTGTAAATAAAGACAGTATATATTATCTCGGCTGGCAACCTTATGGTAATTTTATGATTGACAACAGCTATTTGTTTATTGATGATATAGAACTTAAAAAATATACCTGCGATTCTCTCAAACCTTCTATTATTACAGATAAATTTGGTATATGTCATAATTCAGGCGATAGTGTATTGTTACATACTGCTAATAATTATAGTATATATACCTGGAACGACAGTTTATCCTCAGATACTGCATTGTGGGTTAAAGCTCCGGGAAAATATGTTCTTATGGTTACAGATACTAATGCTTGCTTTGGAAAAGATTCTATAATAATCGCTGATTTTCAATCCCCCGGAATTAAAATTTACACTTCTACTTCTAAAAATTATATTTGTGGAAATAATGAACTTTTACTTGGTGTTGAGAATTTAGCAGGCTCAGGCTTAGTTTCTTATAACTGGAATGACAGTTTAAGTATTGAACCGAGTTTGCCTGTAGATACAGCAGGACTTTATTCCGTTATAATTAAAGACACAAACTCCTGTACAGGTGTCGATACTATTGCTATAATAAAAGCCAGCAAATGTTTTATGTGTTATGAAGCCAGTGATTCTATACTATTGGATGCGGGTAGCGGTTACAAATTTTATAACTGGAATAACGGGCAGTCTTATTCCAGGTATTTATGGACAGACAGCATAGGCGATTACATCGTATTATTATCTGATTCGCTTAATTACACAGGAGCAGATACAATTAATATTAAAAATTATAATATTCCTGTTATAAAAATTAATACTCTCACAGGAAATAATTATTTCTATGGTAATGATAGTATTAGATTGTCTGCGGTTAATCTTTCAGGGACAGGTATTAGCTCTTACAACTGGAATGACAGTCTTTCAACAGATTCATATATATATGCCGACAGTGCGGGAATTTTTAATCTTATGGTTACTGATACTATCGGTTGTAAAGCTTATGATAGTTTATACATTGTTAAAGTCAGCAAAGCAGGACTTTGCAGGTATTCAGGCGACAGCCTATTACTTGATGCAGGTTACGGTTTTTCATCTTATAAATGGAATAATGATGAATATTTAAACAACAGGTATATATGGGTCAAGTCGCCCGGAGATAATACTATTGAAGTAGAACATAATGGAAAACATTTTAACGACACAATATATATTGATGACTATAATATTCCTAATATAAAAATTAATACAGCGACTTCAAAAAATTATATATGTGGTAATGATAGCCTTATGTTGTACATTACAAATTTATCAGGCACAGGATTTAGTTCTTACTTGTGGAATGCCAATAATTCTTCTGATTCTGTTATTTTTGCTACCGTTGAAGGAACTTATACGGTAAGCGCAACTGATACACGCGGCTGCTTGGGCAATGACACTATTGTATTATTACCTTCCCAGGCACCTGTTCTATCTATTTCTACAACCGATACTATCAAATACTGTTATAACAGTGAAATAGCTGTAACTTTTAAAGGTGATATATCCGGGGATGCCGACAGTAACTATGTTTACAGGTGGCTGCCTTTTCAGGATTCTGAAGACTCTGTTTACACCACTACTTACCCGGGCAATTATTATTTTATAACTACCAATTTAATTACCAATTGTCCTTATAAATCCGATTCAATAAAAATAACCCAGCACCCTGAACCATATCAGGATATATGTATTGTCTCGGTTGATACTACATTAGGAAAGAATGTTATTTACTGGCAAAAGAACACAGGTGGAGGCATAAAAGCTTTTAATATTTATAAACAAAATATTTATGGCTTATATGATTCACTCGGAACGGTTCCCTATAATAATATAGGCTCCTACATAGATACAACAACCAATCCGGCTGAACGTGCCGCAAGATACAAAATTTCCGCTGTAGATAGCTGCGATTATGAGTCTGAATTAAGCGACTATCATAAAACTATTCATCTAACTATTAACCAGGGTCTAAACGGGTATCATAATTTAATATGGGATGATTATGAAGGAGTAGAATTTTCTTTTTATAGAATTTACAGGACAGTAAGCGATAGTATAAATCAACCTAAACTGATTGCAGAAATACAAAATTCATTGTATTCCTATACAGATACCCAGCCTGTAACAGGTCTTGTTAATTATTATATTGTTGAAGCCGTTCCCCGTGAACTGCTTTGCGATTACTTTAAAAAATCTAAAGGAACTGTTAAATCGTCATTTTCAAATATCGTATCAATGAAAGCCACAAGTTTGAATGAACAGGATAATAATTTATTTAATTGCCGGGTATATCCCAACCCCGCTACTGACATATCAAACATCAGCTATTTGTTGCAGGAAAAATCTTATGTAAATATCTCTCTTGTTGATATCACAGGCAGGGAATTACTAAACTTATGCGACCAAATCCAACTACCCGGATACAAACATATTAAACTAAACACCTCTATTTATAACAAAGGATTGTATTTCCTGAAATTCAGAATTAACGATAAGATGTTTATTAAGAAAATTAATATTATATAATTTTTATTTATATGAATAAGGAATATAG
>JAGODS010000270.1 GCA_017998135.1 Bacteroidales bacterium | reverse complement strand
AATTTATAATTAAATTTGCACGCAAATATATATAGAAAATTGATATTGGTTTTTTTACTATAAAAAACAATTGTAAATGAGATATTTAATATTTACTTAGGAATTTATAAAATTAGATTTTTGTGATAATATTTAACTGTGAAATTAAATTCATTACTTTTTTATGAAGATTATAAAAAATATACAAGATTTGCCATCTATTGATTATTCTGTAGTTACTATCGGAGGTTTTGACGGAGTGCATCTGGGACATCAACAAATCTTGAGAAAAGTCAGACAGGAAGCGATTGATAACAAAGGCACAAGTGTTGTTATTACTTTTTCCCCCCATCCCCGTATTGTTTTGAATAATTCTGATAATAAAATCAAATTATTAAATACTGATGATGAAAAAGCCGTTCTTATTAATAAATCTTTTATTGATTTTCTTTTTATTATGCCTTTTAATAAAGAATTTGCTGCTACGGAACCTGAAACTTTTGTTAAAGAAATTTTAGTTAAACAGTTAAAAATAAAAAAAATTATTCTTGGCTATGACCATCATTTTGGAAAAGACAGGCAGGGAGCTATTGATACTTTACAAAAATTAAGTCTGCCTTATAATTTTACCATTGAACAAATACCTGAAGTTTTTATGAATAAAATAGCTGTTAGTTCTACCAAAATCAGAAATGCTATTTTGAATAAAAATATGACTTTTGCCAATGCAATGCTTGGATACAGGTATCATTTAAGCGGGATTGTCAGCCAAGGCAGTGGCATTGGTAAAAAATTAGGTTATCCTACGGCTAATATCTCTATAAATGATAAAAATAAATTATTACCTGAACCCGGTATATATGCCGCTATTGTCGTCTATAACTACAGGCATTACAAAGCGATGCTATATATCGGAAACAAACCTACTTTTGATAATTATGAACAGGTTATAGAAGTTCATATTATTGATTTTAACCAGGATATTTATAATAAATATTTATTAGTGAAAATAGTTGAATTTATAAGAGATGATATTAAATTTTCGGATACTCAACAACTGATTCAACAAATAGATAAAGATAAAATTATTATTAATGAAATACTTGAAGATGAAGGAGTATATTAATTAATTTTAAATTCAACATTAATAACTCAACATTCAACATTCAAAACTCAACATTCAACATTCAAAACTCAAAACTCAACATTTAAAACTCAACATTCAAAACTCAACATTCAAAACTCAACATTCAACATTCAACTTTCAAAACTCAACATTCAAAACTCAACATTTAAAACTCAACATTCAAAACTCAACATTCAAAACTCAACATTCAACATTCAACATTCAAAACTCAACATTAATAACTCAAAATTCAACATTATTTAAGCATTCAAAACTCAACATTCAACATTATTTAAGCATTTAACATTTAAAACTTAAAATTTATGTATAAACTCGTATTAGTAAGACACGGCGAGAGCCAGTGGAACAAAGAAAACAGGTTCACAGGCTGGACCGATGTGGATTTATCTGAAAAAGGCATTAATGAAGCCAGGCAAGCAGGTAAAACCCTTATAAAAGAAAATTATACTTTTGACCTTGCCTATACATCAGTGCTTAAACGTGCTATACGCACACTTTGGCTAATTCAGGAAGAGATGGACTATATGTGGCTGCCGGTTATTAAGGACTGGAGGCTGAACGAAAGACATTACGGCGCACTACAGGGCTTAAATAAGAGCGAGATGGCTGCTAAATATGGCGAAGAACAGGTGCATATAT
Organism: Bacteroidales bacterium; assembly: GCA_017998135.1. Taxonomy (GTDB): domain Bacteria; phylum Bacteroidota; class Bacteroidia; order Bacteroidales; family JAGODS01; genus JAGODS01. The sequence goes on along the minus strand of JAGODS010000270.1, from coordinate 2,114 downwards.
GGCGTCGCAGCTTTGACATTCAACCGCCTGCGCTTACAACTGATGATTCCCGCTATGCAGGCAAGTTCCCTGTTTATGCAGGGCTTGATAAGAAATGCGTTCCATTAACCGAGTCGCTCAAGGATACTATAGCAAGGTTTTTGCCCTTGTGGAACGAAGTTTTAATCCCTGATATTAAAAAGGGCAAGAAACTAATGATTGCAGCTCACGGCAATAGTTTAAGAGCTTTAGTTAAGATACTGGATAATGTCAGCGAGAGCGAGATAACTCAACTTAATATCCCTACAGGGATACCTTTGGTTTACGAACTCTCAGAAGATATTAAACCTATAAAACATTATTATCTCGGCGACCCAGACGAAATAGCCAAAGCAGTCTCTTCGGTTGTAAACCAGGGAAAGAAATAATATTTAAGAAAACAAACCCTTAAACCTAACAGGTTTATAAAACCTGTTAGGTTTTTTTACACTTTCTAATATTTCTTAATTACACGTTTTATGAGCAAAATTCTAATTATAGACGATGAAAAAAGCATACGCTCAACACTTCGCGAAATTCTTGAATACGAGAAATACGACGTAAGTGAAGCAGTGGACGGTATGTCTGCTATTGAACAAGTTAAAACTACCAAATTTGACCTAGTACTCTGCGATATAAAGATGCCTAAAATGGACGGTATGGAAACGCTTAATCAAATTCTTAACCTGTCCGACACCCCGGTTATTATGATTTCCGGGCACGGCAACATTGAAACCGCTGTTGAAGCTATTAAAAAAGGTGCTTACGATTATATAGCCAAACCGCTCGACCTTAACAGACTTCTTATCACTGTACGCAATGCCCTTGACAAAGCGACTCTTATCAAAGAGACTAAAACACTAAAACGTAAAATTAACCAGGCTTATGAAATGATAGGCGAATCTGAAGCTATTAATAAAGTTAAATCTATAATTGATAAAGTAGCGCCTACGGATGCCAGAGTGCTTATTACTGGTAAAAACGGTACAGGCAAAGAACTTGTAGCCCGCTGGATACACGAGAAAAGCAACCGTTCATCAGGTCCTTTTGTTGAAGTTAATTGCGCTGCCATACCTTCAGAGCTGATAGAAAGCGAATTATTCGGACACGAGAAAGGTTCATTTACTTCTGCTATAAAACAACGTAAAGGCGATTTCGAACAGGCTGACGGCGGGACGCTCTTCCTTGACGAAATTGGAGATATGAGCCTTTCTGCACAAGCCAAAGTATTAAGGGCATTACAGGAAAATAAGATTATGCGCGTTGGCGGCGAGAAAGATATTACTGTTAATGTCAGAGTTGTCGCCGCTACTAATAAAAACCTTATTGAAGAAATAAAAAATAATAATTTCAGAGAAGACCTTTACCACAGACTTAGCGTTATTATTATTAATGTACCTCCGCTTAACGACAGACTTGAAGATATCCCTTTGCTTGTTCATTATTTTCTTAAAACAATATGTCAAAATCAGGGAAAGGCAAAAATGTCAATAGATGAAAAAGGTATAAAAGAATTACAGAAAATCAACTGGCGTGGCAATGTCCGTGAGCTAAGAAATGTAATAGAGCGTCTTTCCATACTTTGCGATAAAACAATTACGGATAAAGACGTCAAAGCCTTCGCCTCCCCGCTATTCTGATTTATTTTTTACCCGAATTATTAATGATTTAGTTAAGGATTACAAACTAAAAGGGTATCGATTCCCTCGCCTGAATTTAGGAGAGGGTTAGGGTGAGGTATAACTATAAAAAATGCAATACCTTGTTGGGTTTTCCTAAAAACTCAATTTCATTTTCAGACAGATTACAATTATAGCAAACAAATTTATTTCATACGGCTTATTTTTGGCACAATATTTGATGGTCTATAAAGATAAGGAAGAGGAATTTTATTAAAAAACAGGGAGATATTCTATAAACGGTTTAAATGTTTCACATTTTTTAAATGTGAAACATTTATAATTAATAGATTATAATTATATAAAAAATAAATATAAAACCGAGTATAGTAAAAATCTAAGAGACGATATATTACCTAAGTAAAGCCAAATTGTAATGTATAAAAAAATTGAAAAACCAATTAACTAACCCTATAC
>JAGODS010000269.1 GCA_017998135.1 Bacteroidales bacterium | reverse complement strand
TTTCTTTGCCTATCTATTAATTTTCTATTTTTGCCGCCAAATTTTTATTATTATGAAAATAAGCATTGTTGGAACCGGATATGTCGGTTTGGTTACAGGCACTTGTTTTGCCGAAGTAGGTATAGATGTCACTTGTGTTGATATTGATAAAATTAAGACAGATAATCTTAAAAAAGGTATTTTACCTATATATGAGCCAGGTCTTGAAGAGATGGTTCATAATAATGTTAAGAAAAAACGATTGTCGTTTACTACAAATATTGCAGAGTCATTAAAGGGCGCCGAGGTAATCTTTATTGCTGTCGGAACTCCGCCAGATGAAGACGGAAGCGCCGACCTTAAACACGTTCTAAATGTCGCTGCCGAAGTTGGGAAAAATATGAAAGATTACTTGTTAATAACAACAAAAAGCACTGTTCCTGTCGGAACTGCGGAAAAGGTAAGAGCTAAAGTGCAGGAAGAACTTAAAAAGCGTAAAGCTAAAATTTCTTTTGATGTTGCTTCTAATCCCGAGTTTCTTAAAGAAGGAGCTGCTATTGAAGACTTTCTTAAACCTGACAGAATAGTTATTGGCGTTGAATCCGAAAGAGCTAAAGAGCTTATGAATCGTCTTTATAAACCTTTTACTCTAAACGGGCATCCTGTTATCTTTATGGATATTCCTTCAGCCGAGATGACTAAATATACTGCCAATGCAATGCTTGCAACTAAAATCAGTTTTATAAACGATATCGCTAATCTGTGCGAGATTATGGGGGCTGATGTCAATATGGTCAGAAAAGGTATTGGCAGCGATTCGCGTATAGGTTATAAATTTATCTATCCCGGTGTTGGATACGGCGGTTCTTGCTTCCCTAAGGATGTTAAGGCTCTTATTAAAACTGCCGAAGAAAACGGCTATTCGTTGAGAGTTCTTAAATCTGTTGAGGATGTTAATGACGACCAGAAAGCTGTTCTTTACAACAAAGCTAAAAAATACTTTAAGAATAATCTTAAAGGTAAAACTATCGCCTGTTGGGGCTTGTCTTTCAAGCCCGAAACCGATGATACCCGTGAAGCTCCCGCACTAGTTATTATTAAAAAACTGCTTGAGGACGGCGCTAAAGTGAGGGTTTACGACCCTGTCGCGATGAAAGAAACTAAACATAAGCTCGGCAAATCAGTCTTTTATGCTAAAGATGCTCACGAAGCATTAATTGATGCCGATTGCCTCTTCATTATTACCGAGTGGAAAGAATTTAGATTCCCTAATCTTGCCGTTATGAAAAAACTTATGAAAAAACCTGTTATATTTGACGGCAGGAATATTTACGATAAAAAAGAACTGGAAGCTAATGGTTTCTTTTATTCCTGCATCGGAATAAGAGATAAATAACAGGAATTATTAACTAACAGGTTTTGAAAACCTATTAGGTTTTAAATAAATTTTTAATGTTTTTATGAATATACTTGTAACAGGTTCTAAGGGTCAGTTAGGGAATGAACTTCAGGTTTTTGCACCAGGGTCAGGATTTAATTTTACTTTTACCGATTTTGATGAGCTTGATTTAACTGATTTCAATACTCTTACTTCTTTCTTTGCAAAGAACAGCTTTGATTTTATTATTAATTGTGCAGCTTATACTGCAGTTGACAAAGCCGAAAGCGAAGAAAATAGAGCCTTTCTTTTAAACGGGGAAGCGCCCGAAAAACTTGCAGATATCGCCTCCAAACTAGGAGCTATGCTTATACATATTTCTACTGATTATGTATTTAACGGCAGGAATTATAAACCTTATAATGAAGACGACTTCTGCGATCCTGTCTCTGTTTACGGACATAGCAAACTTAAAGGCGAACAGGCTGTTTTGGATAAAGCTACTAAAGCAATAATTATTCGTACGAGCTGGCTTTATTCTTCTTTTGGTAATAATTTTGTTAAATCTATTTTGAAATATTCAAAAGAAAGACCCTCTCTTAATGTTGTATTCGACCAGGTAGGAACTCCTACTTATGCAAGAGACCTCGCTAAAGCTATAATTGATATTATTAAAATGAATAAATTCAGTAATAGTATTGAAATATATAACTATGCTGACGAAGGCGTTTGCAGTTGGTATGATTTCGCTCTTGAGATAATAAATATTAAAGGCATCAAATTCCCGGTGCATCCTATTGAAACCAAAGATTATCCAACATCGGCTCAAAGACCCCATTATAGTGTGCTTAATAAAGAAAAAATCAAAAAGCATTTCGGAATTAAAATTCCTCATTGGAAAGACAGCCTCAAAGAATGCCTTAATTTAATTGAAGATTTTTAAAATTACTCAATACCCACTACCTAATACCCAATACTCACTACTATGCTTTTAATCGGAATAACAGGAACTATTGGAGCAGGAAAAGGAACTATTGTTGATTATTTAGTTAGAAACAAAAATTTCATTCATCTTTCTGTCAGAGATTTTTTAATTGAAGAAATAAAAAATAGATCTATGCCTGTTAATCGTGATTCTATGGTTATCGTTGCTAATGATTTAAGAAGTAAATTCAGTCCCTCATATATTATAGAACAACTCCATAAAAAAGCTCTCCTCTCTAAAAAACCCGCCATTATTGAAAGCATAAGAAATATAGGCGAAGTCGATTATCTTAGAAAACAACCCGGATTTTATCTCTTTGCTATTGATGCAGACCCGGAAATCAGGTATAAAAGAATTACAATAAGACAAAGTGAAACCGATAGGCTTGGTTTTGAAGAATTTCTAATGAATGAAAAAAGAGAAATGAACTCTGTCGACCCTAATGCTCAAAACCTTTCAGCCTGCATCAAAGTTGCCGATTTTCTTTTCAACAATGACGACACTCCCGAAACTTTATACTTACAAATTGAAAAAGTATTAGCTCAAATCTCAAGCTAATGATTTGAATCTCCTGATTTAATAATTTTCAAAACTACTCCGGTTTATTCTAAATTATTCTAATTTAATTTAATGTTACACTCGTTTAATTGAATCTGACATTAAAGAAATTGACATCTGCAATCGTTAAATCGGCTATTAAACAAGGTTTCTCAATAATAAACAGGGGAAGTAAACTCCATATATTAAACTGGATAAAGCGAAATGAGATAATAGCCAAGCGTCTGGATATAGATATAAAATCATTGAAATTAAATAAACTATATTCAGTATTAGGAGATTTAGCAAATGTTCAGGGTAAAATAGAAAAGAAATGGTTTATTTATCATAAAGAAAAATGTAAGGATATATATTTATATGATATAACCAGCAGTTATTTTGAAGGCACAAAAAATGTGTTATCAGCCTTTGGTTATAACAGGGATGGTAAAAAAGGGAAAAAACAAATAGTAATAGGCTTAATAAGTAATAGTGAAGGCTTCCCATTAAAAATACAGGTGTTTGAGGGAAATATAAATGACCATACAACAGTGATAGAACAACTTGTTTATATAAAGAAAGAATACCAGGCAGAGAATGTAATATTTGTAGGCGACAGGGGAATGCGAATCAGATATTGTTTAGACCAGATGGACGAAGCGGAAAGAGCAGGTATTGGATATATAACAGCTTTGAGTATAGAAGAAATCCGCTGTTTGTTAAAACAGGAGATATTGCAATTAAATATGTTTACAAAGCAATTAGCCGAAGTAGAAGATAAGGATGCACAGGTTCGTTATGTATTATGCAAAAATCCTGATTTGGAAAAAAGTAATGCAGCAAAGCGTGATTTATTAAGAAATAAATTTGAAGAACAATTACACTTAATACAATTATCTTATCAAACTCGTCAGAAAAAAAATAAAGAAAACATAGAAAAACTTGCACAAGGAAATAAAAATAAAAAACTGATAACCGAATTTAATGAAAAACAAATAGACTATTATAAAT
>JAGODS010000268.1 GCA_017998135.1 Bacteroidales bacterium | reverse complement strand
TAATTGGGGGTTGTTATATTTTTCAACAAATATTTAATCCCTACGGGTTATTTTATAATTGGGGGTTGTTATATTTTTCTACAAATATTTAATCCCTACGGGATATTTTGTAATTGGGGGTTGTTATATTTTTCTACAAATATCAAATCCCAAAAGGGATTTTAATGAGGGGGGGAATATGAGATTTTGTATAACAAGTTATTAGGTTTATTAAAAATAAAATTTAGAAAAACAACTATAATGTAATAAAATATATATTTTTGCAAATATAATATATATATACATTTTACTGTTATTTTAAAAATATAAAAAATATGAAAAGTAAGCTTCTATTTATTTTGGTCATTTTAGTATTAAGCTTGCTAAACTGCACAAAAGAACCCGGTGAAGGCGGGAAAGCCTCAATTAAAGGTAAGGTTTTTGCAAAATATTATAATAGTACATACACTTTATTGATAGGCAAATCTTATGCGCCAGAAGAAGATGTTTATATTGTTTATGGAAACAATATTTCTTATAACGACCATATAAAAACTAATTATGATGGTTCTTATGAATTTAAATACCTGCGAAAAGGGAAATATAAAATATATGTTTACTCTAAAGATTCGACACTGACAAACCCTGCGAAGAAATACCCTGTTATAATTAATACTGAGATTACTGAGAGGAAACAAAGTATTGTGTTAGATGATTTAGTTATTTTTGATTGATTTTTCCTGTTATATCATATTTAGACAGGGGTCTTTTGGATTTTTCCCATTTAAAATTCTTAAGCAATGCTGTGGATGCAGGGAGTTTTGATTCAGGAAATACTGTACCTTCAGTATTTCCTAATTGAACGACTTTATTAATTTTATTATCATTAATATAAATAAGCACATCTGGGGCTGCGGATTTATTAATTCCTATAAGAGAGCCATTATCCTCAGCCATATTATAAATTATTTCTGCATTTTGTTTTACAGATATTTTAGTAATATCATTGTCTTTAAAAAAAGCTTTCATATTTTTACCTTTAATTTGGTCATACCTTGAAGTGTCATAGCGGGATATTATAAAAGAATTATTAAAGAAATCAACTGATTCTATTTTACCTTTTTTAAGTACTATATTAACAGTGTCGGCAGACATCTGCGTACTATCACTCCAAAGAATAGGTTGTTTAAACATAATTATAAGAGAGTCTTTAGTCTTATAAATAAGTGAGTCGCATTTACCCTGCAAATCCTGTCTGAAAAATCTTACATTATGATAAGCAAGGAGCAGCCTTTCCTTGTTTTGGGCATTATATCCTGTAAACAGTGAATCCGAACCGAGATAAAGCGAGTCTAAACGGTCGTGCATTATAAGGACAGGTTGATTAGAAACTCTGAGATTGCTGTCGGTTTCCCTATATATTGCTTTGTTACCGAGTATAATAATATTTTCAGTAGTATCAATAATGATAACTTTTCTGAAAGCTTTAGCAATTTTTTTGTCTTTATAATAAACTATACTATCTGCTTCAATTGATTGATTTTTATAATAAATAATCGCTTTATTATAAAAGAAGTAGTTGTTTTGTCGTGTATCAAGTTCGCCTTTATTGCAATTGATGGTATTATTAACATTATAAATTTTTGTAGGTCCATTGAAGAATACTTTTTCGGTAGGTGTGTGATAGGTCATAGTATCCGATTTGATAGTATAATCCTTAGAGACGAGGTTTACATCTTTGTGAAAAACAAATTTCTTAGCTTTTGCAAAATAGTAACCGGTTTTGGAGTTTAGGGTATTAGTAGGGTTAGTAATGTTTCCATACACAGGATAATATGCAGTATTATCTTTCATATTATAGATTAACTGCTCGGTAAGTAATGTTGATTTTTTGTCCGATAGTTTAGCTTTGCCCTTTAATTCAGCTATTTGTGTATTGCCGTTATAATTAAGATAATTTCCTGTAACATTAAGTGTATCTCCTGAGACTATCCTTACATTACTGAAAGCTGTGAGAGTATTGGTTTCACTATATAGATAAGCGCTGTCGCAATAGAGTAAATACTTTTTATGTTTCAGTGCTACATCTCCTATCAATCGTCTGACATTTTCCCCTTTAGTTTTATCATATTCCAGGCTATTGGCTTTAACTAATTCTATTCTTTCGTTTGATGCCTGCTGCGAATATACTATCTGAAAACTGCTAAATAATAAAAGGCAGATGAAACAAGTATAATACAATTTATTAGGGTTTTTATACTTTGATTTTATTATTATTTTCAATATGTTCCAATGTTTGCTAATCATAAAAAGTCGTTGTCTTAAACTTTAGTTTATTCAGTAAAGCTTAATTTTTTAAATCCTATTTTCCATTCGTGATATTTTGTAACGTAGCTATACCACAATGCAAAAATATCTTTTTCAATAATACCTGAGCTGCGATAAACGTAAAAGCATTGTTTATCGGGCAATTCATCACAATTAATTAATTCTTTTAATTCGCTCCAGTTTTTAAGGTCTTTACTATGAGCTGTATAAAGGCGGTATTTGTTTACTGTTGTATCGCCCCATACAGGTATAGAGCCAACATAAGCATTTAGCAGCATAATGTATTTATCCCTGGTTTTAATAATATCAATATGCCAGGGGCTAAGGTCTTCAGGTATGTTGATTGAGGGGTATAGAAGTTTTTCTTTATTAAAATTGCAGTTTTTTTTGCTGACAAGATACTCAATGCTGTTTTTATTATTTTTTTTTCTGTTAACGTAATAAAGGTATTGTTTCTTTTTATATTCGCATAGAGCGGGGGATAGAAGGAAAGCTTCACTTTTGTTAAGGTCGTATTTTATTAAAGTTTTAGGATATAGATTATTACTATCGCCTGTATGAATAATTTGCAGATTTTGTGAATCAGGCTCCATAGTCAGCAGATATATTAAATCAATAGAATTTGTTTTGGAATTATAACTTATATCGGGGTCGTCATTGTGTATCCTGTTTTTCTTATAATTTGCAGGGGTTTTTATAAGTGGGTTTGATTTAAGGTTTACAGGCTTAAAAGATAAACCATTGCTGCTGCTAAACAAACAAGGATTTTCTAATGAATCATTATAAAAAGGGTAGGGGGTAAAGGATAAATAAAATTTCTTATCAAAGTACAAAATATCGGGGTGCATCACCTGTTTGCTGCTATCAAAAGCTGTTATTTCAAGCAGCGAATCGTTAGGCAGGGATTTTAATTTATTATAAAGTTCTTCGTTAAAAACATAAAGCTTTGGCGAGCAACCCCAGATAAAAATTGATAATAATGTAATTATGAACAGATATCTCATTCTAAATATATTTAAAAGCTGCCGGATTTTTATCTTATATTTTATTCATATATTTTCTTAGTATAAAGAAACTGCAAAAGGCTGCTACAAAGTAAATCGAAGAGCTATAATAATTTTGGAATATAAGTTCGCCGATAAAGAAAAGTATAGAGTAAGTCATAATTATAGAACTAATCCAGCAAAACAGCAGGTAGCGACTCTCTTTAGAAAAAGCTTTTTTATTTCCTGTAACAGCTTGCCAGTATCCTTCGGGTTTAACTCTTGTATGGAATTTTTTGAGATGGTTTAGCTCAGTTGGTTTGGTGAGAAAAGTAACTGTTATCCAGCTTATAGTAGTAAATCCAACTGTAAAATAGAAAGAAAACCTGTTGTCAATAAAAGATTGCGGAATATGATTTTCAAGGTATAATTTAACAAAACCATAACCAATAAAGGGCGCTATGGTAGCAGTGATTTCGCTCCATACATTTATTCTCCACCAGAACCATCGTAATATAAGCACCAGTCCTAACCCTGCACCACATTCTAAGACAAATTCCCAGACTCCTGAAATGCTCTTTATTTGAGTTGTAGCATAAAGG
>JAGODS010000267.1 GCA_017998135.1 Bacteroidales bacterium | reverse complement strand
GATTTATACTTGCCCCGAAGGCGGCGGGACCGTTGTTTGAAGTGCCAACGCCACGCTGTATTTGAATGTTTTCTGTTGAAGAGGCTACATCTGGAATGTCCACCCAGTAAACTTCCTGCGATTCCGCCTCATTATACGGTACGCCGTTAAGTGTTACATTTATCCTTGTCATATCCGTACCCCTGATACGCAGACCCGTATAACCGACTCCATTTCCCGCATCCGATGTGCTTACAGCCGAGATGCTATGCTGTAATATAGAAGGCAGATCCTGCCCCAGATTAAGTTCGCTGATTTCACGTTTATTAATATCCTGATATGTGGCGGGTGTTTTCTCATTCGCCCTCGTAGCAGTGATTATCACCTCGTCGGCAAGCATAACAGAGGCTGTCAGCTCAAAGTCCAATGTCTCATTTTTCTCAATTATTAACTCTTTGCTTTCATTATTAAAGCCCAAAGAGCTTGTTTCTACTATATAAGCGCCCTTTTTCAATTTAGAAAATACATAAAAACCCTTTTCATCAGTTACAGTAACCTTGAAAGAATTTTTAAGATAAATTTTAGCCCCCGGTATAGGCTCTTTGCTCTGTTTGTCAGTGATTTTACCTGACAGGACGAATTGCGCTCCCGCATAGACAGGCACAAGCAGCAGCATTAATGCTACATAAGATAATCTTTTCATTTATTTATTAATTTTAGTTAAACTTTGATATAAGGGAGAGTCGTTAATCAAAGTTTACTCATTTCCCTTCGCAGGCATTACCCTGAGCAGGTTTATGGAGTTTAATCTCAGCCCGTTGTATTAAGGCACCCCCTTATTGAATTAGTCTGCAAAATTAATATTTTTTTTTAATCAGCAACTTTTTATAAATTATTATCCATACTAAATTAATATAAAACGAAAAACCTTAATCTATGCTAAGTATAAAATAAAAGAAACTCATCGCAACTGAGTGACAGCGGGAATTGTTTAATAGAATAAAAAAGAAAATGTATTAATAAAATTGTATTTTTGCAAACACATAATATTTTAATTATTGAGTTATGGAAAATTTAGAAAAAAATAAAACTTTAGCTAATTCGCCTGAATATTTCGGAGCTTATCTTAATCTGGCAAGGTTGAACATTTTTAATATCAGCAATTATTTAGCTGTTAAATTAAACAAAACTCTTAATAATATTGAAAAGAAATTGCCTATTATAAAGGATGATGAAAAAATCATAGATAGTTTTCTTATTGACAGTAATAATAAGACTTATAAAAAACATCAATCGCAGATTTTTGCAAGTTTACTCAGGTATATGCCTATTACCAAAGTGTTTGATTTTGACAGGTTGCCTAAAAAAGATATTCAATTTAGTGATTTTAATTTTGGTATAGACATAAAGGGCTTAGTTGACAGCCTCAAATTGTTTTTTGAAGAATTAAGCGAATTCAGGAACGATTATACACATTATTATTCTGAAACTAAAAAAACTGTTAGAAAAAGAGTTATTTCAAAAAATTTTAAAGAAGAATTAGAAATATATTTAAATCAGGCTATTGATTATACAAAAGAAAAATTTAAAGATATATATACGGATGAAGATTATTCATTAGCTGAAAAAATAAAAATAGCTGATGAAAATAATCTAATTACACAGGATGGCTTGGTGTTTTTTATATCAATATTTTTAGACAGGGAAAACGCTTTTTATTTTATTAATAAAATAACAGGACTTAAAGGCACGCAAAACAAAAGTTTTAAAGCTAAGAGAGAAGTATTAATGACATACTGCCTTAATTTGCCTCACGATAAATTTATTAGTGAAAACGCTGAACAAGCCTTTTCCCTTGAATTACTTAATGAATTAAATAAATGCCCGCGTGAGCTTTATAAAGTTATTGTTGAAGAAGAAAAGCAGAAATTTATCCCTCTGCTTGATGATGAGCAAAGGAATAATGCTTTAATTAATAGCGTCCCCGGAGATATTGAGGATTTTGAAAACTATCTTAAAAATATTACTAAAAGAGTAAGAAACAAAAACAGGTTCGCTTACTTCGCTATAAAATACATAGACGTAATGAAGCTTTTTAAAGAATACAGGTTTCAAATAGATTTGGGCAAAATTATTATTGATGAATATACAAAACCTTTAAATGGAGTAGAAGAACCGAGAACAGTGGTTGGCAATGCTAAAGCATTCGGCAGACTGCAGGAGTTTTCTAACGAAAATGAAGTATTAAACAAAATAAATAAAAATGCAAATAAAACCTCTTTCAAACAATTCGCTCCTTATTACAATATAAATAACAATAAAATCGGAATTTATAAGAAAACAGATACTGCTAAATTTATTGCAGATAAAAAACTGCTTAAACAAATTATGCCTGAAGCTTTTCTGAGTATTAACGAACTTTCTAAAATTATCCTGCTCGAATACCTTGAAAAAGGTAAAACCGAGCAAATTATTAATGATTTTATCATTATTAATAATAATAAACTATTTAACTTAGATTTTATTAACCAAATTAAAGCAGAGTTAGCAGCTTTAACTATCTTTAAAAAGAGAAGTCAGGGCAGGAAACAAAAAAGCGCCTATAATAAAAGATATTTAGATGAATTGCTTAACAGGAAAAATGAGCTTAATCTAATTTTGGCAAAGCATAACTTAGATATTAAACAAATTCCTTCGCGTATTGTAGATTATTGGCTGAATATTGAAGATGTTAACAAAAATATAGCTATTTCTGATAGAATTAAAATGATTAACCTTGACTGCAAATACAGGCTTAAAGCAATAGAAAATTTTAAAATCCCCAAAACAGGTGTTATTGCTACTTTTATTGCCAAAGATATAGTGGATACGATTATTGGTATTGATAAGAAACAAAAAATAACTTCTTTTTATTATGATAAAATACAGGAATGTATCGCCCTCTTTGGAGATGATGAAATGAAAACGCTTCTTATTAATATTCTTAAAGATGAACTCAAACTATACGAAAATGACGGGCATCCATTTTTGAATAAAATAGACTTTGCAAACTTAGATTTTACGATGGATTTATATACTAAATATGTTGAAGAAAAAGAAAAATGGATTAGAAATACCTTTTATGTTACTGAAAATAATCAAAAATATAAGAAAAGATTAACTGTAGTTAAACTGCCTGACGATAAATCAAAGCTACCTTATAAAATACTTCAATTAGATAAAGATAAAAACAACTTTGATACCTGGTTTAATAATATTACTAAAGGCACAAAAGCAGCAGGAAAACCTATTGATTTACCTGTTAATCTCTTTGATTCGCACTTAAAAGAGCTATTAGCGGCTCAACTTGATAAGAAAAATATTAATTATAATAAAGAAGCTAATTATAATGAATTGTTTAAACTTTGGTGGAAAGATTGCAGAGACGACCAAACACAGCCTTTCTATAATGCTAAAAGAGAATATGTTTTTAATGATAGTGTTTTACATTTTTTCATTAACACTAAACCTAAGTTTAAAGATTATTATAATAGTTTTGTTAATGAGTTTTTCAGGCAAAAGCAAGATTATAGAAATAAAGCACGTGTTAACAAACCTAAATTACCCGAAATTAATTTTCAACAGGTTGAACGAACTGTTAGAAATAAAATAGGCTCTACCGAAAGAGAAATAAGGATACTACAGGAGGAAGATTGTATGCTGTTGCTTATGTTTGAGAAATTGATTAATAGCGATTCCCGGCTACAGCTTAAAAATTTAAATACTTTGTTGGACGAAAATATTCTTGTTAAACAACCAGTCAATGTTAGACTTTCTTTTAATGAAAATGGCGAATATATAAATGATGGAAAAGAAATTATTAAAAACATTATCGAAAAGCGCAAAAGAAAAGATGCTACTGTTTTGAGGCGATATCTTAACGACAGGCGTATGCCGGAACTC
>JAGODS010000266.1 GCA_017998135.1 Bacteroidales bacterium | reverse complement strand
TTTGTTAATCAAGGCTGTATGAAGAAGTTTAAAAGATATATTTATTTTTTGACGTAGTCCGGCAGAATAAGTAATACCAAAATCATTATTATCTATATAGCCTGCAATAGCTTTCTGAAGCAAAGAAGGACTGCACAAACCTATATAATCGTGAATAGTCTTTAGTTTTCTGATATGAGTATCCCCGGCATAGAAATAACCTATACGCCAGCCTGTTATTGACAAAAGTTTAGAAAAACTATTTACATAAAATACCCTATTTCCAGTATAATTATAAGGCAGATATGGAGGCTTATCAAAATATATTTCTTTATAAACGGCATCCAGAATTATATAAACATCAAGTTTTTCGGCTAACTCAATAATTTTATTTATTTCATTTTCAGACCATATTTTACCGAGAGGATTGCCCGGAGTATTAACAAAAAGCAATTTAACCTTCTCTTTTTTAATAGTATCTTCAAGCTTGTTGAAATCAATTGTCAGATCGTCTTCAAAACTAAAAGGAATATAAGGCAAATTAAATATTTTAGGTAAGTTAATATAGCTTTCATAAGCAGGATTAAAAGCAAGCACAGAATAAGGTTTATCTATTAAATTGTATATATATGTAAAAATGATAGAAATTGCTTCAGTAGCGCCATTAACGACAACAAAATTATCCTGTTTATAATTACTAAATTTTGAATAATGTGAATAAATAAGCTCAAGTAATCTTTTATCGCCATTACCAGGAGCATATTGCTGAAGAGATATATCAGTAGATATTTCGCTAAGAAAATCAAGTAAAGCTACAGGAGGCGAAAAACCTGGCAATCCCTGTGCAAGGTTTATACCGCCGAAATGCTTGACCTTATCACTCATAAAACTGATTAACGAGCCTTCAGGTATCAGATATTTATTCATAAAATAATAGATTAAAAAAATGCGGATGATTAGTCCGCATTTAAAGTTTAAAAATAATGATGTTAATATTTATTTTATTCCTAATTTTTTTGCAATATTTTTAGGTAAAGCATCTTTATGAATCATTATATCCATAGTCAAACCAAGAACAAAAGCTTCAGAAGCATAAAAATAACCACCAAAATCATTACTCTTAGTATCCCAGGAATTTTTCACTTTATAGTATTTCTGACCAAGTTGGTCTTTTGCAATACCTACAATGTGCATACCGTGATCGTCGCTTAGAGTATAATTATCATAACCTTTCTGACGAAACTCCTGAGTAATTTCTTTCTGTTTAACAGGATGTTTAAAAATAGTATCTTTTTCGGCTTTTTCAATATCTTCCCAATTTTTTTCAGGTACAATAGCAACACCATTTTTAAAAGAAAAACCTTCGTCGCTTACGTCACTGCCCCAGCCTATCCCATAGCCGTTCATAATAGCATAATCCAATATTTCTTTAAATTCAGCAAGAGGTACATTATATACTTCATCGCCTGACCAATTATCAGGAACTTCAATAATAAATTTGCTGTAAAAAGGATGATGAGTATATGAAGTTATTTCTACATAGTCATCAGGATTTATTCCTAATTCATTGGTGAAGCTGCGAGGAGTATAATTCTTACCTTTATATATAAAATTTTCAGGTATTTTACCAAGGTAAGCATCAAGAATACCATCAATAGCCTGAGGCCATACAGGGCTCAACTTACGATTAAGATTTCTGATTAGCTGACTCACAACTGCCTTAAGCACAGCATCCATTTCGTTATGATTATGTTTTTTTTCACCGATTACCAATCCTGTATAAGCTTCATCAGGCAATATCCCATATTTTTTTATAACATTTGTAACATCGTGAAAAGCTCCACCGCCTCCAAAATTTTTAGCACCCTGCCAGCGAACATATTCGGCTGCTTTATCCTTGTATGCCATCCTAACTACAAACATCTCAGAAAGCTCAAACTCACCTTTTCCCATTCGCATAAGCTCTGATTCAATAAAAGAAATTCCAGAAAAACTCCAGCAAGTACCTGAACTCGCCTGATTTTTGACCGGCGTATGTTTTATTTCTTTGATAGTGGTAAAATTATAGCCACCTACCTTCTTTACTTCCTGTGCCTTAATATATATAACACAGCTTAACTGAATTAATAAAATTAAAAAAATGCTTTTTCTCATATCTGATATATTAAATTTAAAAAGTGCAAACCTATATTTTTTATTTTAATTATGTCTATAAAAAATTTAAATAATTTAAACAATTAGCTTATTTTTTATCATTTTTCTGGCAGTTTGAATAATATTCTCAATGGTTAAACCATATTTATTTAATAATTCTTCAGGTTTTCCTGACTCACCAAAACAATCGGGCATCCCGATAAAACTAACAGGGGCAGGATAGTTCTGAACAACTACTTCTGCAACTGCACCACCAAGTCCTGAATTAACCTGATGTTCTTCTACTGTTATAATAGCACATGTCTCCTTTGCTGCATTAATTATAATATCCTTATCAATCGGTTTGATAGTGTGCATATTAATAACCCTGCAATCCAGCCCATCTTCAGCAAGTTTATAAGCAGCCTGTAAGGCTTGCCATACCATTGAACCAGTAGCAATAATACTCATATCTTTACCTTCTTTTAATAATTGAGCTTTGCCAACTATAAAACCTGAATTTATATCCGTAAATTCAGGGATAGGCTCCCTGCCATAACGCAGATAAACAGGACCCTTACATTGTTCAACCGCAGCATTAAAAGCAAGATAAGTTTGAGCTGCATCACAGGGAGAAAGAACAGTCATATTAGGTAAAGTTCTCATAATCCCAATATCCTCAAGCGCCTGATGAGTTGCACCGTCAGGTCCAACAGAAATGCCGGCATGTGCGCCGCAAATAATAACGTGTAGTTTATTATAACAAAGAGAAATTCTAATCTGATCGGTTGCTCTTAGGGCTGAAAAAACTGCATAAGTTGAAAAAACAGGAATCTTTCCGGCTAAGGCTAATCCTGCTGCTACACCTACACAATTTTGTTCAGCTATTCCAAGAGAGAAAAACCTTGATGGATACTTTTCTGCAAAAAGGTTCATACCTACAGAAGCAGTTATATCAGCTCCTATTCCTACAATTTCAGAATACCTGTTTGCAGCCGCTAATAAAGCTTCTCCAAAACCTATCTTAGGAGCTCTTAGTGATTTTTTCTGATATTTTTCCATATTAAAATTTATTCAAAAAGATTAGCAAAGATAAATAATAACAATAATATGGAATAAAAAAAATAAAAGCTAAGCTTTTATTAAATGCTTAGCTTTGATTATTAAACAAAATGAAAATGATTAATGACAAGTTTTGTTTGTCTTTTTACTTTTACAACAATCAGGTAATTTCTTACAAGCCTGAACATCAGCTTTAATATCGTCAGCATCGTAACCTACATCAGAAATAGATTTACGAATTTTATCCAAATCGGTTTTGTCTGCATTATATTTAACAGTAACATATTTGGAATCAAGGTCAAGGATAGCTGTTTCAACACCTTCGGTTTTATTGAGAGCCTTCTCAATTCTGGTTTTACACATCCCGCATACAGCGGAGGTTTTAATTTTAACCTCCTTCATATTGACAGTATTTTGCGATGATACCGAAGCGCCTGTCAATATCATAATCATAATAATAGAAAAATTAATAGTCTTCATATTTAAAAAATTTAAAATTTAATTTCAAACGCAAAATTAGTAGTAAATTGTTATTTTTGTAAGTTTTTATAAAATATTAACATATATAATAAATAAAGAAAAGAATATTAAAATAATGAATAAAATTAAACTATACAACGATTATTCATCATATCTTAAAAGCCTATATAAAGAGCGAATACAAAAAGTATCTATTGACGCAGGGTTAACCTGTCCAAACAGAGATGGGAGTAAGAGTACAGGTGGTTGTATTTATTGCGACAATGAAACTTTT
>JAGODS010000265.1 GCA_017998135.1 Bacteroidales bacterium | reverse complement strand
AATCTTATAATTCTCCTCCTGCTACTCACCTTATATACAATAAGTATTATTCTGCAAATGTAGCAATAGGCATAAGTGGAGATCAATTCCGTGTTACTCAGGATGTTTTATCGTTTAACAGCGAAGCCAAACAAATTACTATAAAAATACCAAAGATAACTTCATCTTCAGCAACTATGAATTATAGTCTGACAGTTAAATTTTCCGAGCTCGCATTTAATCCGCCAAATCCTTCGTCTGAATATACGCCAAAGCTAAAGAAAGCCGAAGCATATATAGGGGCAGATAAGATTTCATTAGATAACAGCGGCAACTGGACTATTCCTATTTCCGTTATTCAAAAAAACACTTATACACCTGTAACTTTGGTAGTTTATATTCAGGAACAGAATAAGCAGGGCAACTGGATTAGTTATGAAAAATCAGGCGTTATATTATATCTCTACATTCAGCAGGAATAACCCGTTTGTTTATAATTAATATCTATTCATAAAGTCTTATTTATTTCCTTTGCGGCTCTTTGAGATTTTTTTACCTGGTAATATTTTTAGAATTTATAACTTTATGGATTAACACAAAATTATCAGCCCTGTAAAAGCGAAATATATAAGTACAGAGCATCGCCCTGTATATAAATAATACTCCGTTAGTCAGGGCGTTCTCGCCCTGACTTTAATTTCTTCTCCTGAGTTCCTGTGAGATAAAAATAATTGAGAATAAGACCCGATTTCAATCGGGTGTTATTCTCAATAAAAGCAAAATAAACCTAACAGGTTTTTAAAAACCTGTTAGGTTTAATTCTCTTTGTTTGTAGGATATTATGAATAATTAAAATTTTGTAATAAAAAAATTATTTTCATTTTATTATAAAATATTATTTATATTTGCAGTCTAATTATTTTTATTATGCAAAAGATATTTATTAATTCAAAACGGTTTAGGATTGCCCTTATAAGTATCCTGTTGTTATTTATCTTTTTAGTATCATGCAAAAAAGACAAGGACGACAGTGAAGATACTACTCCTGTAACTCCACCTGTTACAACTGAGACTATAATAGCGACTGCGAGCGGGACTATAGGAACTGCCGGCGGGACTGTTAAACTGTCTGACGGCGCTACTGTGGAAATAGCTGCCGGCGTTTTAACTTCTGACACTAAAATTACTATTAACAAGATAGGAAATGAAGTTAATTTCGCTGCTGATAACCGCTATTGTTATGAAATTAGCGGGCTTGAAAAAGGCACTAAGGTAAAACTAATTTTCCCTTGTCCTGCAGGTAAAAGTTCAGCCTTTACAGGTGTGTTAAATTATAATAATTCAACTTATGCAGGAATCTCAGTTCCTTTTGTTTATGACAGTATAAACGGTAATGTTACAGTTGATAATTATACACTTGTTAAAAAGCTGAATGCAGAACCTGATTATCGACGATGGATAGTTGAATGGGGAGATAAACAAGAGTATGGCGATGAGACTGCCCTTATTCCCGTCCCTTTTTATGAACAGATTGGAGGGAGCTGCTGGGCTACAGATATGACAATGCTTACCAAAGCTTATAGTCCTTATAAAGATAGAGAAGCCGAAACCGAAATAAAGGATTATCTTAAAACTATGAGCTTAAATATGGACGATGGTATAGGATTATATAACTTTATGAAAGTATTACCCGGCAAATTTAATTCATTTACTTCAGGTGCAGGTGTTACTTCAGAAAGTTACTTTGTTAAAAATAATTTGCTTAAAGCAATAATAAAAAGACTTAAAGAAAACAAACCGGTAGTTTTATATATGCCTAATTATGCACACGCTGTCCTTGTTGTTGGCTACAGAACTTATCTAAACCAGGCAGGTTACGATGAATACGAACTGGTTATCCACGACAGCAAAGGAGTAAACCCGCCATCAGCAGATGAAGGAGGTATGTACACAACCCGTAAATGGAGCTGGTTTTTAAAAGACGCTGTCTCTACCCATCTTTACCTTATACTATACCCTGGTGTAGGCGTTCATCCCAACAGGGCATTACAAACAGTCGGCTTACCATCTTATCCTTCAGGTAAGACGGAAGTTTCATTTGATTATTATAAAACAGCGGGAGGCAGCAAAGGCACTATTAGTCTTACCTGGGATAAATCCGCTTATGACGGATATAAATGGTCACAGTCTTTTAATACATTTGATGTTTTACCAAAAACTGTCAAAGCAATGAACCTGAAACTACAGTTATTTAATTCTGATTTGTCTGCCGGGCAAAATCCTACTCTTAATATTAAAATAGTAAATAATAAAAAAGGCAAAATAACTTTTCAGCAGGATTACCCTGTAACCCTGTTAACAGATAAGAATCCGCTGTATTTCAATATTTCCTTAGATACTGCACAATGGTTAGATAATTATAATGATACGACCGAGATAGAATACTATATTTTTACAAGATTGATGAATAAAGGATTTTACCAGGACGGATGGACTGCCAGATTTAAAATTAAGGGAGCTTATTCAGAACCTAAACCTGCTTATCTTCCTGCCGGCAAATATGGTATCCAGGTGGGTGCTTTTAATTTTTTCTGCCCTGATACTAATTATTCTATGAAATATGTTCCCTGGGGCAGTAGTTATGGGGGGCAGGATAATGATTATATAATCTGTAATATCAGCTCAACCGGTGCAGCTTCTATTGACTACACTTATAATTACAGCGGACAATACGAGGAAAGCTGTACTGGTACAGGAAGCATTATCCCTGTTAAAAAAGAAAACGGTAAAGAGTACTATATGTTTGATTTGAATTTTGAATATACATATAAAAATCTTACAATTAACTCCGTACTATACAAATTTAAAGGAGGTGTTAATGGTTTGCTACCTATGCTTGGCTGGGTTTATAACTTTAAAACCGATTGCCCCGGCGTAATAACACGCTTCTGGTGCGACACCTCAACCGACCCTTGTACGCCGGTAAACTGCAAGTTTAACTATACTTTTCATAATTTTACTATTCAAAAAATAAGCAAATAAAAATTAAAAACTAAATCTATGAAATTAAGAAATTTTTTATTGATAATAGTTTTGTCTTTATTTATCTTTAATGGATGTAAAAAAGACAAGGACGACAATGAAGATACTACTCCTGTAACTCCGCCTGTTGCAACTGAGACTATAATAGCGACTGCGAGCGGGACTATCGGAACTGCCGGTGGGACTGTTATACTGTCTGACGGCGCTACTGTGGAAATTGCTGCCGATGTTTTTACTTCTACTGCTTTGCCTGGTGGCTACCGCGAGACAGACGGTTCTTTCTACAGTGTTGGTGGTAACGTCTTCTTATGGACGAGTTCGCCGGGTGGGAGCGATAACGCCTGGAGCCGTTATCTGGGCTGTGGCCACAGCCAGGTGAGCCGTTACGGCAGTTCCCGGTTGGATGGGTTTTCTGTCCGTTGTGTCAAGAATTATTTTCTTTGAATAATAATAATAATCAGAAATTATTTAAACCTAACAGGTCTTAAAGACCTGTTAGGTTTGACGACCTGTTAGGTTTCAGCAACTTTATGTTTGTAATTATTACGTTATGAATTAATCAGTATATTATAATTAAAAAAAAGTATCAATTTTCAAAAAATAATTATATTTGCATTGCAAAAATTTTAGAATGATTATTATAAATGTTTCACATTTAGAAAATGTGAAACATTTAATCAGGTTATAATAATCAGCCTAATTATTAATTAAATTTTTTAAATGTATGAAAAAGGTATTTTTATTAATTTTAATTGCGATTTTTCAATTATCAATTGTCAATTCGCAAACTTATCAAATCAGTTTTGCAGGGACAGGCGCCAGTAATAATGTTGAAAGCGTTAAAGTTCATAATCTTACTAAAGATTTAATTGTAGAACTTGCCGGAACTGATATACTGCAACTTGTATTAAGTTCAGGTATAAATGAT
>JAGODS010000264.1 GCA_017998135.1 Bacteroidales bacterium | reverse complement strand
TAAACAATTTATTTGTATTTTTGCAAAGATAATTGTTCTTTATCTGATTTAATTCTAAGATAGCTTTTTTCTTATTTATTTGCATTGTATTTATCATATGTTTTTTAATTTTGCAAAGATACGAGAAACGCAAAGAAAATTCAAAACCGACTTTATGGATGGACACTAATTAATAAGATTAGTTTAATTTTGCAGATATTATTTAAACAAATGGATGAAAATCTGGATATAAAACCCTTAAATATAGATACAATAAAAGAGTTGTGGTCTAAGACTTACAATACAGAAGGTAAGCCCGACTGGTCGCATATTTTTAAATATTACCATAAAGATATTGTTTTTCAGGACACCATACAGCGTATCGAAGGAATTGATAATTTCATTGCTATGTGCAACAGGCTCACAAAGCGAACTAAACAGTTAAATATGGAAATTGTTTCTATTGCACAAAATGATAATGTAATAATATTCGATTGGATAATGACAATGATGTTTAAAAGATATCCAAGCACTCCTATATATGGCTCCACAAAATTAATTATCAGTGAAGACGGTTATATACTGCAACAGAGGGATTATTACGATTTGTGGGGTGATATTTTCAATAATATTCCACGTTTTGGCAAGTTATATAGACGTTTTATAATTAAGAAATTTGGATAATGAGCAAATTTTTAAAATTACCCGAAGAGTTAGACTTTATCCGTGCAGGTCGGCTGTCTCAAAAAGTATCTACTGAATCAATGGACGGAAAAGTTTGTGTGATAACGGGAACCACCTCCGGCGTGGGTTATCAGGCTGCTATACGCCTTGCTAAAGCAGGTGCTAAAATTGTGATGATAGTTAGGAATAAAGAAAAAGCCGAAAGCCTCTGTAAAGAGCTACTTGCATTGACACCTTATCCTGCCGATTACTACCTCGTTGATTTTACTGATTTAAGTCAGGTAAGACTGGCTACTGAAGCCATTCTGAGCAAGTATCCCCATATAGACGTGCTTATTAATAATGCAGGCTTACATATTACTACCCGGCAGCTTACTGTGGATGGATATGAAACTGCTTTTGCAGTTAATCATCTTGCTTCCTTTCTTATAACAAGCCTTATGCTTAAGACTATGGTAAAATCTGCTCCTTCCAGGATTATTCAGGTAAATTCCGAAGGACATCGTTTTAACGGACTTAATATTAATGACCTTAACTGGGAAAAACGCCGATATAATGGGTACAGAGGCTATGGCGCTTCTAAAACTGCTCAACTTATGACTCTTTGGGAATTTAATGATTTGCTTAAAGACAAAGGCGTTACTATTAATGCAATGCATCCAGGGTCAGTAAAATCTAATATAGGCACTAATAATGGAAAAGTATATAATCTGATATCTCGCTATCTTATTCAACCGATGCTGAAAAGTCCTGTAATATCGGGAGAGGCTATTTATTATCTGGCTTCAGCGACTGAAATGGCAGGGATAAGTGGGAAATTTTTCAATCTCACTAACGAAGAAATTCCAGCTCCCCATTCACGCAACAGAGTCTTAGGTAAAGAGATTTTTGAACTCAGTAAGAAGTTAGTTAATCTTGATAAAGAAAACGTTTATGAAATATGATGCAATAGTTGTTGGAGGAGGTATAGCTGGATTGACTGCCGCCGCTTATCTTGCCAGAGCCGGCAAATCTGTTATCCTTTTTGAAAGTCAACCCAAAACCGGCGGCTTGGTGCAAACATTTCAACGGGATGGTATTTATTTTGATGCAGGGCTTAGATCTATTGAAAATTCAGGTATTGTTTTCCCAATGCTCAGGCAACTTGGCATTGATATGGAATTTATCAAAAGTAATGTTTCTATTGGTATCGCAGATAAAGTATTGATGCTTAAAGACGAGGAAACTCTGGCTGA
Organism: Bacteroidales bacterium; assembly: GCA_017998135.1. Classification (GTDB taxonomy): domain Bacteria; phylum Bacteroidota; class Bacteroidia; order Bacteroidales; family JAGODS01; genus JAGODS01. The sequence continues at coordinate 2,054 of JAGODS010000264.1, read as the reverse complement.
ATACGAGTTATTTCTTAAATCTATTTATCCCGGAAATTCCCGTGATATTGCAGCTATTATACGCGAGATAAAGAAAATAATGGGTTATATGGATGTTCTTTACGGCATTGATAATCCTGCATTTTTAGATCTTAAAAAAGAACGAAAATATTTGTTTAAGACAATTCTGCCATGGATGTTAAAATTTATTTTAACTATCAGGAAAATAAGTAAACTTAACGAACCTGTTGATGAGTATATTAAGCGTTTTACCAATAATCAATCCCTTATTGATATAATTGCACAGCATTTTTTTCAGAAAACGCCTGCTTCTTTTGCCCTGAGCTATTTCAGCCTGTATCTTGATTATTATTATCCCAAAGGCGGAACGGCTGTTCTAATAGATAAAATGGAAGAATACATTATTAAGCACGGAGGAATCATCAAAACTAATACAAGTATAGAAAGCCTTAATCCCGAAGAAAAATTAGTTAAAGATAAATCCGGAAACATAACCCGATACTTATATTTAATCTGGGCAGCCGACCTCAAACAACTCTATAACATTATACCTGTTGAAAAACTAAATGATAAATCATTGGTTAATAAAATTGAAGAAAAGCGTTCTTTGATGAAAGCGCTCAAGGGTGGCGATTCTGTTTTTACTGTTTATTTATCTGTGAAAGAAAACAAAGAGTATTTCTCAAATATCTGCACGGGACATTTTTTCTATACACCAAATAAAAAAGGCTTGTCTGCAGTCAGTAAAGTTGAAATTCAAGAGTTTTTAAATACTAAAAACATTCAGCCGAATGATATTCAACTTAAAAATAAAGTTAAAAAATACTTAGAAGACTATTTCAGGTTTAACACATTTGAAATTGCTATTCCTGTTTTACGCGACCCCGAATTGGCACCTGAAGGTCAAACAGGCTTGGTGGTTAGTCTGCTTTACGATTACAGCTTAGCTAAAAAGATTGATGAAATAGGCTGGACTAAAGAAATAAATGAGTTTTTAGAGAAACTTACTGTCAAGATATTGGATGAAAGCATTTTTAAAGATATAAATGCTAAAATTACGGGCTGCTTTTCCTCTTCGCCTCTTACTATCGAAAAATTAACTGGAAATACGGATGGCGGCATAACAGGCTGGGCTTTTACCAATCCTTATATGCCAATTGAAAATAGAATGCTTAAAGTGGCTAAATCTATTGATACTATCCTGCCTTCGGTTTATCAGGCAGGTCAGTGGGTTTATAGTCCTTCGGGGTTGCCTATTTCTATTTTGACAGGCAAACTCGCCGCCGATAAAGCAATTAAAAAGAAATAACCCAAAAACCCAGCCCTGTAGGGGATATCCCTCGCCTGTTTTTAGGAGAGTTTGCCGTTGGCTTTAGCCGACGGTTCAAGGGTGAGGTTGTAATTTTTATATATTTTTAGAAATTCCATAAATTAGTATGTTTCAAAACAACTATCAAACAACCAATACTGTTAATTAACATTTTAATAAAATCAATATAGTATTAGAAATAAATTTTTATTTTTGCCAAGAGATATTTTGACACATTGAACGAGCATTACAAAGACAAAAAAATTAAAATTTCTTTTAAAGAACGTATCAATAAAACTCAATTAGCAGCATTGATTAACAACTCATAAGTATGAAATTACAAATAATCAAAACTGATTTACTAACAGAGTATTTAAAAGTAATTCCGGAAGGATTGCAACAAAAATTTAATGTCCTTAAAGATGCAGAACTTTCTACACTCAATTTTAGTTTCTATACCTCTGTTGCCTCTGTTTTTAGTAGTAAAATTGAAGGTGAAAACATCGAATTAGATAGTTATATTAAACATAAACGCGATAATATTTCTTTTAAACCCGATTATACTAAAAAAATTGATGATTTATATAGTGCTTATATTTTTGCTCAGCAAAATCAATTAAATGAAAAGAATATTAAAGAAATTCACAAACTTTTAACTAAGCATATTTTAGACTCTGCCTGGCAAGGAAAATATCGTACTCAAAATATATATGTAGCCTCCGAAGATGGTAATATAGAATATGTT
>JAGODS010000263.1 GCA_017998135.1 Bacteroidales bacterium | reverse complement strand
CTTTCATTACTTATATTAAGGTTTATAAGGTTTTTACAATATATAAACTCTAAAATTTCACTGCTGAGTAATTACAATAATTTTTATTATTCAACTTTTTTTAAGTAATTTATCGTAGAGGTTTTTCATATCTGCGACGAGGCGGGTGTAATGGAATTTTTCTTTAACAAAGTCCCAGCCGTAAAGAGACATTTCGTATCTTAACTTATCGTCTTCAATTAATTTTAATAGGTTAGAAGAGAAAGTTTCTAAATCCTGAACTTCAGATAACAGGGCGCTTTTACAGGGTATAACGACATTTTCAATACCTCCGACTTTAGTTGAAATAATAGGTTTACCGGCTGCCTGTGCTTCAATAAGGCTAACAGGTGTTCCTTCATTGAGAGAAGTCAGAGCAACAATATCTAAGCCAGGTAGAGCAGTATCTATGTTTTTTATCCAGGAAGTAAAGGTAATTGTAGCAGCTTTTTTATCAATATTAAATTCTGAATAAGGGATGTTTTTGTTTTTAATATGTTCAATAATTTCAAATTTAGATTCTCCATCACCGATTATAATAAATCTTAGTTTTTTAGAAGTAGCTTTTAGAACGTTCTCAATAGAATCAATAAAGAAAATATGATTTTTAACAGGAGCTAATCTCCCAATAATACCGACAGCGATTTCATCATCATTTATTTTGTAGTATTCACGGAATTTAAGTCTTTTTGCTTCTTTATCAGTATTAAATTTGCTTAAATCAAAACCGAGAGGGATAATTTCAAATTTATCGGATTTGGCAATTTTATGTATCTGAGAGAGTTCATATTTTTGTATTTCACTGATAGCAATGATTTTTGTAGAAATGCCTGCTAAATACCTTTCAATATTAATGTAAAAAGAGGATTTAAGACTGTTGAAATAACTATGGAAAACGTGACCGTGATAAGTATGCAGGATAACTGGTACTTTATTCCTGTGAGCTGCAACTCTGCCGATAGCACCAGCTTTAGCAGCGTGAGTATGAACTATATCAGGCTTGAAATCTTTTATAGTTTTAGAAATAATATTATAAGCTTTCAGATCGTTGAGGTAATTGATAGTTCGTCTCATCTCAGGTATAATTTGGTAATTAATACCTAAATCCTTGATAATAAATTCTGAGCTTTCTTCAGATGCTTGTTTAACACCTCCCATTAGCAGGGTTTGATAGTCAGGTTCAAGATATTTGGTAAGATAGGCAGCATTAAAGGTAGGTCCACCGAGATTAAACCTGTTGATGATACGTAAAACTTTATACATAGATGATTTGAATTTTTGTTAAATTATGAATATTATTGTTTAATGCCTAAATATTTGATTTTTTAATTTTAAATTAATTACTGTCTATCCTTAAAGTCCATTTTTGGTTTTTTTGCGTTTCTTTGTGGCTGTTTTTGTGATATTTTGCTGTAAAATTTTTTATACTTTATAGTTGTATATTAATTAAAATATTTATTCCACCAGTATTGAAAAACGACGAGTGTCCATATTCTTGCGCCAATGTCTCCGGGATTGGAAGAGTTTAATTTTTTTAATAATAAATCAGTTTCGTCAGGGTTAAAAATATTTTGTTTGATAATTAAGTTTCGGTTAAGAACTTTATTTTCTATGTGAGATTTTAATTCATTTCTGAACCAACTTAGCAGAGGTACTTCAAAGCCATGTTTTCGCCTGTTAAGTAATTCCTGAGACAGATAATCCGAGAAAGTATCTTTTAAAATTTTTTTCCTGTTGTTTTTATCAATTTTATATTCAGATGGCAGGCAGGAAACATAATTGACCAGTTCGAAATCAAGAAACGGCACCCTTATTTCAAGTGAATTAGCCATTGACATTAAATCCGCTTTTACAAGCATATCATTAGATAGAACAAGATGGAGGTCTGAGTATAAGACGTCGTTTAAAGACTTTTGTTTTTTAATATGTTTAGTAAGTTCTTCTTTTCTGTCTTTTAAATCCTTTATATTAAGATAATGAGAAGAATTAATAAGAGCTCTAAGCTCATCATCGTTGATATAAGAGCACCAGCGCCAATATCTGTCAGGATAAGACATTTTGGCGCCTTCGGCAAATCTGTTAAGTTGCCTGGCTTTATTAGATAAGAAAGAATTGCGTGATTGCGGGAAGGCTTTCCACAGAGGTGCTAAAGCACTTATAATTTTTGTACTTAAAGCTGAATTTCTGAATTGATATTCGGCATAGTATTTATTATATCCTCCGAAAAGTTCGTCAGCGCCATCGCCTGAAAGGGCAACAGTAACGTATTGCCGTGTAAGTCCGCTTAATATGTAAACTGCGATTGCGGAGGAGTCTGCAAATGGCTCGTCTGTGTAATCAAGCACCTTAAAAAGCACATCGTATAAATCACTGTTTGAGAGTTTAAACTCGGTATGATTGGTTTTATATTTGTTAGCTACCAGCCTTGCATAACGGGTTTCATCAAAGAAAGGTTCATCTTTAAACCCTATGGAAAAAGTATTTAATTGTGAAGTATATTTAGAGGCGAGTGCAACAATAATAGAGGAATCTATGCCTCCGCTGAGAAAAGCACCAAGAGGAACATCAGAAATCAAACGCCTTTTAACAGAAGCATCAAGTAGGTTATATATTTTATCTTTTGCATTTTCGTAAGAGGGGGGAGGATTTGATAGAAATATATTATCATTTTTTGGTATAGAATAGTATATATGTTCAGATATATTGTTATTCTCAATAAAAAAATAATGTCCTGCTGCTATTTTTTTTATATCTTTAAAAATTGAATCGGGGGCAGGTATGTAGCTTAACTGCAAAAAGCTAAATAAAGAAGCATAATCCAACTCTTTACGAATGCCGTATTCTAATATAGCTTTTATTTCAGAAGCGAAGATAAATATATTATCGTCTTTATAATAAAACAGAGGTTTTATACCGTAACGGTCTCTGGCAATAAAAACCGTATCTTTTTCTTTGTCGTAGATACAAAAAACGAAGAAACCATTAAGTTTGTTAAGAAAATCTGTTCCTTCATTTATATACAAATGAAGTAATACTTCAGTATCGCTGTTTGAAGTGAAATTAATCCCTTTTTTAAGCAAATCAACTTTGAGCTCTCTGAAATTAAATATTTCGCCATTAAAAACAATAGTATATCTGCCCGAAGTATCGGAAAAAGGTTGTGCTGCTGCTGTGCTGGTATCAATGATAGCAAGGCGGGAATGCCCCAAAGCTATTTTATTATGTATAAATAGCCCATTGGAGTCAGGACCTCTGTAAAAAAGTTTTTTGATGGAGAGTTGCACTTTTTCTTTCCAGACTTCCGCCCTGTTGCTAAAGCAATATATTCCTGTAATTCCGCACATCTTTAATAGGTATTCAAATATAAAAACTTGCAAATATATATATAATTTTAGTCCACAGTCCACAGTCCAATGTCAATAATAATTTTGTTCAGATTACCGTTATAAATTTAAAGATAATAATTATGAAGGGATAATTACAGTTTTATTAAAATAATTATGAAAAAGAATAAAATAAAATATGTATTATTCCTTTTACTAATTACAGTGAGTTTTGTTAGTATAGGGAAAATTATAGTAAAAATAGAATTTAAAAGCAGCAGGGATTATATTTATGCAGGGGAGGAGGTGGTTTTAAGCTGGGAGGTAGAGAATGCGACAAAAGTCGTTTTGCTTAATGTAAAGGATAGTTTGCCTTATATTGGAAATATAAAATTATTTCCTTTAGTAAATACAACTTATCAGTTAGCTGTAAGTGATAGTAATGGCAGGGTTTTTAAAAGAAGTCTTACAATAAATGTAGATAACAGAACTTTATATCTGGATTATTTTAATTATACGTAAAAGGTTACGGATACTGGCACTGTTATATTAAGCTGGAGAGTATTTAATTGCAAATATGTAAATTTTGTGGGTTTAAAGGATAGTTTACCA
>JAGODS010000262.1 GCA_017998135.1 Bacteroidales bacterium | reverse complement strand
GATATGATTTGGGAAAATAAAGTTATATTTATCATAAAAAATGAAAATTATTTTAAAGCTACAAAGATAAATTTCATTTTTAAAATTTAACTCTCTTTTTTTTTAACGTTTAGGACGCTATTGATTTTTTATTAATTTTAGCATTTAAATTGTAGATACTTTTGCAAAAAAAATCAGAATATGCTTTTTAATAAATTATTAACAACAATAATAATAATTTTATTTTACATAGGCGCTTATACTCAGACGGGTATTGTTAAAGGGAGAGTTTTTAATAAAATCAACAACGAGCCAATACCTTTTGCAAGTATTGCTATTACTGGTTCTACCTACGGTACTTCTGGTGATATTGATGGAAATTATGAGCTTACAGGTATTAAACCTGGTTTGTATAATATAACTGCTACTGTTATAGGTTTTGAAAGTAAAACTTTATATGAAATATCAGTTACTGCCAATAAACCTGTTGTATTAGATTTTGATTTAACTGAAAACGTTACTAAGCTAAATGAGGTGGTAGTAACTAATTCACTTTTTGTCAAAAAAGAAGAAAGCCCTATTTCTTTAAGAAATATTGGAGAAAACGAAATAACCAGAACTCCAGGCGCTAACCGGGATATATCTAAAGTAATACAGTCGCTGCCAGGAGTTGCTCCAACTGTCAGTTTTCGTAATGATATTATTATCCGCGGCGGCTCGCCTAATGAAAATCGTTTTTATATAGATGATATAGAAACCCCTAATATAAATCATTTCGCTACTCAGGGTGCCTCAGGTGGTCCTGTAGGTATGATTAATGTTGATTTTATAAGGGAGGTATTGTTCTATTCAAGTGCTTTTCCCGCTAACAGGAATAATTCATTAAGTTCTGTTATGGATTTTAAACTTAAAGATGGCAGGAATGACAGGTTGGGAGGTAAGTTTACTCTCGGCGCTTCCGAAACAGGTATATCGCTTGAAGGTCCTGCCAATAAAAATGCTACTTTCCTTGTTTCTGCAAGGCGTTCTTATCTCCAATTTCTCTTTAAAACTATAGGTTTGCCCTTTCTGCCTACTTATAATGATTTTCAGGTTAAATATAAATGGAAGATTAGTCAAAGGGAAGAGCTTAGTTTTATTGGTCTCGGTGCTATTGATGATATGGTGCTTAATACTGATTTACAGAAAACAGGTGATGAAGCGCAGAGATATTTACTCGGCTACCTTCCTGTTTTGAAGCAATGGAATTATACTAATGGTTTCAGGTATATTAATTATGGCAAAAAGGGTTATACAATGGCTGTGTTGAGTCGTAATTTTCTTAATAATGAATCGTTTAAATATTTTAATAATATTGAAACTGCAGCTAATAAAACTTTAGATTATAAGTCTCAGGAAATTGAAAACAAATTCCGCATTGAGCATACTACTGTTGTTAATAATTATAAGATAACTTATGGTACAAACTACGATTATTCTAAATATAATAATAGTACTTTTAACAGGTTAACCACACCCGCAGGTATTGATACTATCAATTATTACACTGCTTTTGATATATGGAAATGGGGATTATATGGGCAGATTAGCCGGAGTTTTATAGAAAATAGATTAGGTTTTTCTTTTGGGTTACGTTCTGATGGTAATAATTATGCCAGATCTATGATTAATTCGGCAAAACAATTATCTCCAAGGCTGTCTTTATCTTATAGTCTAACACCGCAACTTTCCTTTAATGCCAATACAGGGTTATATTATCAATTGCCACCCTATACAGTTCTTGGGTTCAGGGATAGCAGGGGAGAGCTTATTAATAAAGAAAACAATCTTAAATATATCAGGGCTCATCATTTTGTTGCTGGTTTTGATTATTTTACTAAAAACAATTTGAAAATTAATATTGAAGGTTTTTTAAAGTATTTTGACCAGTATCCTTTTGTTGTCAGGGAACAGATTTCGCTTGCCAACTTAGGTAGTGATTTCGGCGTTATAGGTAATACCGAAGTTAAATCTATCGCTATTGGAAGAAGTTATGGTATAGAATTTTTCGCTCAGCAGAAATTATATAAAGGCTTTTATGGTTTGTTTACTTATACTTTTGTTAGGAGTGAATTTGAAAATTCAGAAGGGAAATTTATACCCTCAGCCTGGGATATCAAACATATAGTGAATCTGACTGCAGGTAAAACATTCAGGAAAAACTGGGAATTAGGGCTGCGCTGGCGTTTTGCCTTAGGTCAACCATATACTCCTTATAATTTTGAGGAATCAAGAAAAATTATTAATTGGGATATTAACAAACAGGGTATTATAAATTGGTCTGAATTAAATATCAAACGTCTTCCTGCTTTTCATAACCTTGATATACGTATTGATAGAAAGTATTTTTACAAAAATATTTCAATTGAATTTTATGTGGATATTCAGAACCTTTATAATTTTAAAACAGGTCTGCAACCCCTCATTATTGTTGAGTCCGATAACATAGGTAATCCAATTATAGACCCTGCAGACAACTCTAAATATAAAGCTAAATATGTTGAAAATACAACAGGAACAATACTTCCTTCAATAGGAGTAGTTATTGAATTTTAATCTATTATCCAATACTCAGTACTTAATACTTAATACAATATTTATATATTTGCCGAGTTTAAAATATAAGAAAATTATTATCTATGAAACTAAACACAATATATGCAGAAAATTTCAAGATAGACGGGGGCGCCTGTTTTGGAGTTGTTCCTAAAACTATCTGGGGTAAGTTTACCAGTCCTGATGAAAACAACCTTTTAGAAATATGTCTGCGTAGCCTTCTTATAGAAGATGGTAACAGGCTGATTCTTATAGATGCAGGTATTGGTGATAAACAAAGTGAGAAGTTTTACAGCTACCAGTATATTACAGGCAGAGATAACCTGCAAAAATCATTTAATAAAGCTGGTTATAAATTTGAAGATGTAACGGATGTAATCTTTACACACTTGCACTATGACCATTGTGGCGGGGCTGTTATTCGTAATAAAAAGTACAAATTTGAACTGCTTTTTAAAAATGCGATGCACTGGTGTAGCAAAGCCCAATGGAATATGACTTTAAACCCAAATGTAATTAATAAAGCTTCTTACTACGAAGAAAACATTGTTCCTATAAAAGAAATGAACAGGTTAATGCTGATTGAGGACGATTTTGTTTTTACTGAAAATGTAAGATTGAAGATTTTCAATGGGCATACTGAGGGACAGCTTATACCTTTTGTCCATTATAAAGGAAAGATATTAGTTTTTGTATCCGACTTTATACCTTCAGCAGCACATATTCCATTGCCTTATATTGCTGCTTTTGATAATCAACCCTTAGTTACATTGAAAGAAAAAGAAAATTTTTATTTAGAGGCATTGAAATTTAATTTTACTTTATTTTTTGAACACGATGCTTATAATGAATGCTGTACGCTTAAGATGACAGATAAAGGCATCAAATTTGATAAAATTTTTCCTCTTTCTGCTTTTACAAATGAATAATTTTGTAATTTTGCAGATATTTAATTTTTATAAATTATGAAAGTATTAAATCTTATTTTAGCAGCATGGATTATATTTTTTGTCTTTACAGGTAGTATAGCTCAAAACTATAGAACTCCTGTTCTGAAATCTAATCCTCAAAAAATTGATGTTTATTATAAAGACATTATTACTGACAATAATAATGTAGTTAACAAAAGCAGCGAAGAATTACAAAGCCTTCATCAACTTATTAATGATTCTATGCTTATCTGGTCTAAAAACTATGATTTAAAAACCGAAACAGGTTTAAACAATTATAATAAATTTCTTATTAAAAGAATAAATATTCCGGCTGGAAGAAAACTTATTCTTAGTTTCTATGATGATAAAGGTGTTAAAGAAGATTTTAACCTTATTAATCTTGGAAGAGGAAAATTGGAATTCGAAAAAACTAACGACCTGATAAGAGATAAA
>JAGODS010000261.1 GCA_017998135.1 Bacteroidales bacterium | reverse complement strand
CGACATAATATACAGGGTAGCCGTCTATGTTGGGGTCCTCTTCCACCCATTGAAGACTGACATTAGCGGTTTTACCTGCAGGCGGGATTTGGGAAAGCAATCTGCCGAAATTGTCGTAAGTATTTATAGTTTGCAGATTATTAAAATCTTTTTTAAGGGTTAAGACTCCAAATAGATTATTATAATTAGAAGAGTTGCTTAAATAGAGGTCGTTAACCTGATATGCAGCAGAAATAACAAAGCGGTTTTTGTTGTCATAAGTATATGAAGCGTATCTGGTAGAATTTCTTAACTTACCGGGAATAGACTGTTTAGAAAGAGGATTACCAAAGTTATTATAAGTAAAAGAGGTATTCACTTCATTAGTAGTATTGGGGTCATTAATAATTTTTTCAACAGTAAAATCATCGTTATAATCGTACTGAACGCTTCTTGAATATTTGGCTTGATTTCCTAAAACATTGCGTTTTATAGAAACAGACTTAGCGAGCAAAGACACATAGTCATCGTTATAGTAATTATAATAATTAATCATCTTATTATTCCATTCTATTTTATTATCAGAGGTTTTGGAATATTGGACAGTAACTGAAGAGACATTGCCGTGATCCAAATCATTTCCCTCATTGTAGGCAAAATTAGTTAAAGTTTTGATATTATTAAGATAATTGTATTCTTTTTTATCAGAAATATATGTAAAAATCCTGTTATTACTGAAATTTTTGACATTATAATTTAATTTGGTTCCCGATATAGTCTCCCAATCGCCTGTAGTAGCTCTAAACACAGAGATAGTTTGATTTGATAAAGCTAAGGCAGGATAATAGTCTGTTGAACTCTCGCTATTTTCGAGTAATTCAAATTCATTGACAGTAATTATATTTAAGTTTTTATTAGTAGCCGATGTTTTAGTAAAGCCAAGAAATCCTTTACCAGTAAGATGAATTTTAGCTCCTTCGTAAGAAAAATCCGTTTCAAAATATTTTTGCGGTTCTTCAATAGAACCGGGCTTAGTGTCGGGAATCAAAACTGATGAAACAGCAGGAATCGGAGGTGTGAAATCAGCTAAAGGATAAATAGAATTTGAACCATAAGACTTTGTATCCATTTTATAAAAATCGCTTCCTTGGGTAAGATATTTATAATTGATATTTGTTTGCTGACCAATACCATTGGTAATAGTATTAAGTAACCGTGTATGTTCATTAGGATTAAAACTATAAATTTTTAAATTGTAAGGGTCTGCAAGACAAAAATCGCTTTTACCATCTCCATTAATATCAAGAGAAGCTGAGCGAGTAACAATTCTTTTTACCTGGTCATAATTACATTTGCTAACATCTTCCTCATAAATATGCTGACAATAATTAGATTCAAAAATTTCAAAATTAGTTTCATATATCTCTTTTTCTTTTCTAAAATTATTTCCATCAGAGTAATAAATATTATACAATAAATCATAAGAAGACCCAGATTTATTATAATTATCAATTGTTAATTCTAAGATATCAGTTTTACCATCACCATTGAAATCGCCTAAGGTAACAGGTTGATAGAGATAAGGCGAAAGAGGTGAAGGATTAGGAACATCAGGATTAGTTGAAGTTCCCGGTTTGCTATATGGAACAGTTAAATCTGGACATATATTTTGAGGGGCATCAATAAAAGTTTTACCTGTAGAATATTTAATTTTCCAGACATTATCAAAAATAAGCAGGTCAGTAAGGCCGTCTCCATTGAAATCGCCTGTATAAACAGTATTTTTATTATCAGGTATTGCTGCTGAGCCTAAATTTATAGCTTTCATTTTATTGTTTTGGGCACCCTCATTGTTAAATTCAAAGATTATATCAGGGAATTTCCTAAGAATAATATTCTCTTTATTATTACCTGTAAAATTGCCTTGTATAAGACTATCGTCTTTTATAATATCTTCAAATGGGGTATTAGAATTAACATCTTTCATATATACATAAGAACCAATATTTTCCAACTTATTATTATTATTATTGTATTCAAAAATATCAAAAACAACTCCTTCTTTATCGCAGTCAGAGCAGTTGGTTTTAGGATTACAATCGTAAGGATAGCAACGAGTAAAATTTCTGACAGCTAATATCTGTGATTTTCCATTTCCGGCAAAAGAGCCTGTATATATATTTGTATCTAAATAAATATAATTTGGTTCGGAATTATCGGAAAGTATTATCTCAAAGGGAGAAAAATGTATTGCATTATCAGATTGTATTTCAGGGCTTCCGACCTTTTTATCTAAATATATTTTAGTAATTATAATTGGAGATGTGTTTTTAGGCTTGGGATAATCAATCTGTAGTAAATCAATTTTTAAATCGCCATCTAAATCGCCTGTTAAATAAGAAGAACGCGGAGTGCGATAAGAACCCAAACCTAAATCATTTAGATTATTAATAGCAAATTCGTTATTTGTTTTTGTTAAATAATGTATTAGTCCTTTATTAACATTTATTATTTCAGAAATGCCATCACCATTCATATCAGCAAAAAAATAACTGGTAGAAAAGAAAGGAGAACTGTCATTGTCATAATCTATATTTAACTGACATTTATAATCAGTAGTTTTCGGAGCATAATTAAAAACAAGAGGGTTAAAATGATTGTTATTTTCATCATTTTCATATACTTTGTAAAGCATAGAAGCATAAGCATCGGCAGTATATTCAAAGGTATAGCTGTGTTTTACCGAGCCTTCATTATATATTTTTATTTCATCCAATAATTTTTCATTTTTAAGTTTATAACCGGATAAATAGGAAAAAGATTTATCAGGTCTGTCTTTATAAGTGAATTTAATTGTATTATATGGAGACAAATTAGCGCTTTCATTACCTGTGTATTCTATTCGGTCAACCAGTAATTGATTATTACTATTGTCTAAGGTATAATAGTATCTTACATAATTAGTTTTAGTGTCGGAGATCTCAGTAAGCATCCAGGAGAGGGTTTTAATACCCTGGTCGCCGCTAAGATTGAAGCGACTGCGGGTAGTTGAGTATTTATCATCTGTGCGACCATAATACAGGATTTTTCCATCTTTGGTTTCTATTTTGAAATAGCGACTGTCATTAGTGCCGTCAGTATTAACAGAGCCATTCAGGGTGATTTTGACGAAGGATTCGTTTTCTGTGGCATAGACAGAGCCGTTTTGCCCGTATTCGCCGCTGATGAGTATGAGGAGGTTGCCGTCTAAAGCGAAGCGGTCTTCATTAGTAAAGGTGATGCCCTGGGTGTTGCCGTCGTCATTATAGGGATTTTGTCCTGTGCGGGTGATGGCTGAGAGACCGCCGAGGTTCCAGCCCATACCGAGCAAGCCATTGCCCGCCTGGCTGTTATAGTTGATTGAAATGGATGGTACCATTCCTGCTGTACCTGGCGGAGTGAGAATGGGTATAGTATAGGTAGCGGCGCCTGAAGGGCTGACATCAAAGCTGCCCTGAGTAGTGCCTACAGGTAAAGTTTTGTCAAGGTTTACAATATTGCTTTGTCCGGGGTCGTTTTCAGGCGGGTCTTTAACTGACAGAACCGCTGTATTAGAGGTCTGAACAGTATTATTATAGTCGCTCAGAACACATTTGTATTCTTTGCCATTTAAACCTGTAACATCAAGTATGTTTAGCTGCGGCGAGCGTTCGCCAAAGAAATTCTGGTCAGCGCCTATGTCCACACCGTCCTGCTGCCACTGGTAGGAAAGCACTGTGCCTGTAGCATTGACTGCAAAACTGACAGGTTGCCCTACATAAGCTGTATCAGAGACGGGCTGATATGTGATTTGAACTGGAATATTAATGAGGAGGGAAGCTAAGTTACTGCTGACAGAGCCGCAGGTATTGCTTACAAGGCAGAGATAAGCTCCCTGGTCGTTTAATGTTGAATTTTGAATGCTTAATGTTGAGTCGGTTGCGCCTGTTATGATAGTATCGTTTTTATACCACTGGAAGCTGAG
>JAGODS010000260.1 GCA_017998135.1 Bacteroidales bacterium | reverse complement strand
AAATGTTTCCTAATGCTGCAGGTACAGCTCTACCTGCTACAATGAATATTGATGACAATAAGCAAATATCTGGAGAATGGATTTTTGGAAATGCTAAAATTTATGATAAAACAAAGTTAAGAGTTTTGTTTTTTGTTCAAAATTATTCTTCAAAAGAAGTTTTATGGGCTACTATGATTAGTCCTGTTATGGATGTTGAAGAATTTAACACTGACCAATTTATAAATATATTTCCTAATCCCTGTTCTTCTCAGACCAAAATTGATTTTATGCTTGATAAACCTGAAAATGTTAGCTTTAAACTTATAAATAGCTTCGGACAGGAAATTAATAATATTGATTTAGGTATAAAATTTGCTGGCAGAAATGATTATACTTTATATACTAAAGATATGAAAGCGGGCTTGTATTATTTAATTTTTCAAAGAGGCGATATGAAAAGCTTTAAGAAAATTATTATTAACTAATTAAAACCCATCTTATTTCCAATTTAAAATATTTAAAATGTTATTATGAATAAAATTAAACACTTAGTATTTGGCTTTTATTTGGTACTTTTTTTAATAATACTGCTGAGCAATAAAATTTATTCGCAGGATAGTATAAAGAATCTTCCTAAAATTCCTTCAATTAATATTAAAACAATTGAAGGCAAAAACTTTAATACCGCTAACATTAATAACAATGGTAAACCTATTATTATCAGCTTCTTTGCTACCTGGTGTAAAGCCTGTGTTAAAGAATTATCAGCTATTAATGAAAATTATAGTGAATGGCAGGAAGAAACAGGTGTTAAACTTTATGCAATTTCTATTGATGACGCAAGAACAAAAGCTAACGTTCTACCTATGGTTAATGGTAAAGGTTGGGACTTTGATATTCTCTCTGACGAAAATGGAGATCTTAAGCGCTCTTTAAATATTGCCTTATTGCCTCAAATGTATATACTTAATAAAAATAATGAAATTGTCTGGCAACATAATTCTTATACCGAAGGAGATGAAAATGAAATTATTAAAGTATTAAGAACTATTAAATAATTTGATAATTAAATCTGGACTAAAGTCCGAAATAGGAGGGTAATTTAATTAGTTGGCTAAAGCCAACGGTAAACGATGGATATAGGAAAATTTGAAAAAGGATAATTTGAAATATAAAATTAACCACTCAAAATATAAAACATAATATTTAAAATTTAACAATCAAAATGAGATTTTTTGCTTTTATATTATTACTATTAATATTTACTTTTCAGTTAAAAGCTCAGGATTTTCTTAATAAAGGAGAATTGCACGGTGATTTTCAGACCAATATACAATATTATAACAAAGATGATAATATTGATGCTAAGGAGGTGCCTGAAGATATATTGTTTAACGGCTATGCCAATCTGCTTTACAGGAATGGAGGTTTCACCGCAGGTTTAAGGTATGAGAATTATATGAATCCTTTACTTGGTTATGATGCGAAGTATAAAGGTAGTGGCATACCATATAAATTTGCATCTTATGAGAATAAAAGTTTTTCTGTTACTGCCGGCTCTTTTTACGAACAGTTTGGCTCAGGTATGATATTAAGATTTTATGAAGACAGAGATCTTGGCTTTGATAATGCTTTAGACGGTTTCAAACTTAGGTTTCAGCCTCATAAAGCTTTGGTTTTAAAAGGTATTATTGGCAAGCAAAGATATTATTTTGATAAAGGAGAAGGAATTGTACGAGGTATAGACGCAGAGCTAAGCCTTAATGAGCTTATTTGTTTTTTAGATAGCTCTAAATCAAGAATAAATATAGGTGGTTCTGCAGTCAGTAAATTCCAGGCTGACAATAATTCAACTTATATTTTGCCTGAGAATGTCGCTGCTTTTGCAGGTAGATTAAGTTATAATTATACCAAGTTTCATTTTGAGGGCGAATATGTTTATAAAATAAATGACCCGTATCCGTCCGAATATAAGGAATATAATTATATTTACAGACGGGGAGAAGCTTTACTTCTTAGCGGTTCTTACAGTACTAAAGGTTTTGCCTTTATGTTAAGAGCTAAAAGAATAGACAATATGTTTTTCAGGTCAGATATAAATGCTACAGGCAATGATTTGTTAATTAATTATATGCCTGCCTTAAGTATGCAGTATCATTATTCAATGCAGAATTTTTTTCCTTATGCTTCACATCCGAACGGTGAGATGGGAATACAAGCTCAGCTAAATTATAAAATTAAAAAAGGGTCTGTTTTGGGAGGTAAATACGGTACGGAATTAATGTTAAGTTATTCGCGTATCAATGCAATTGAAAAAGATATATTTCCTTACGAAAGTCATCTCGGTTATAATTCCCGTTTTTTTAAGATAGGAAAAGAACTTTATTTTGAAGATGTAGCATTTGAACTGAATAAAAAGCTTTCCAAAATGTCTAAATTCTCTTTTGCTGCTAATAATATCATCTATAATAATAATATTATTAAAGGCTTTGAGTGGAAAGGTTTTATTTACGCTAATATTTTTGCAGCAGATTTTACTCAAAAATTAAATGATAAAAATGCTCTCAGAATAGAACTACAGCATCTTAATTCAGAACAATATAAAAAAAATTGGGCTTTAGCTTTGCTTGAGTTCTCAGTTTCACCTAACTGGTCTTTTACTATTTTTGACCAGTATAATTATAATAACCCTATAAAGTTAAAAAGACTGCATTATTATAATGCAGGTTTAGGTTATTCCAAAGAAACAGCTAAAATTCAACTTATTTATGGCAGGCGAGTAGAAGGGGTAATGTGTATTGGCGGCGTATGCAGGTATTTACCCGCTGCAAACGGCTTGACATTAATTATTAATTATGCATTTTGACGTTTTATGAAAAATTTAAAGTTTTTTTTTATTTTTTATTCCTTTATCTGGGTATTTTATTCCTGTGATAAAATAGAAGGTCCTTATATTGAAAACAATATAATAACTGATACAATTGCCTGTCCTATCCCTCAGTTTACAGTTAAGACTAACTTTCAGAAAAACGTTTTATTGGAGGAATTTACCGGCTTCAGATGTGGTTATTGTCCACAGGGACACAGGCTACTTGACAGCTTATCTATTATTTATGGCTCAAAACTTATAAGTTATTCCATTCACTCAGGCTATTATTCCGAACCTAAAATTAACACTAATTATAAAATTGATTTCAGGACACAATCAGGATTGGATATTTTTGATTATTTTCAGATAAAAGATACTCCCAAAGCTATGATTGACCGCAATAGCATCAAAGGAAGTTATGCTGTTAATACTAATGGCTGGAAAGAAAATTTAGATATGGAACTTGCTAAAGCACCTGTGCTGGATATCCAAATAAAAGCTGATATTGATACTGTTAATCACAAACTTTGTTCTCATATTAGAGTTCAATGTCTTCAAACCTTTTCTCAAAATCTAAATCTTACTGTTTATCTTGTTGAGGACAATATTAAATACTGGCAGACAGATTATTCCGCAGACCCTCAAGATATAGAAAATTATAATCATAGAGATGTGTTAAGGGCAAGCATAAATGGCACATGGGGAGAACAACTTAATCAGGCGACTGTTGTTAAAGACCAGTTCTTTATTAAATCATATAAATTTTATTATAATAATAATTGGAATTATAAAAACTTGAAAATAATAGCCTTTGTAACTGATAAAGCAACAAAAGAAGTTTTACAAGCGGAAAAATTTTCTTTAGAAAAATAAAATTTTCTCCACAGCATTTGAAAATATATTATTTTTGCAAAAAATTTTACTATGATTACGCTTAATTATATACAAATTAATTTAACCCATCATTGGCTGTTAATTTATTTTGGTAAGCAATTATCATAATTTTTTTACTTAAGAAATCAATAGCGTCCTAAACGTTAAAAAAAAAGAGAGTTAAATTTTAAAAATGAAATTTATCTTTGTAGCTTTAAAATAATTTTCATTTTTTATGATAAATATAACTTTATTTTCCCAAATCATATC
>JAGODS010000259.1 GCA_017998135.1 Bacteroidales bacterium | reverse complement strand
ATTTTATAATATTCAAATTAACAACAACTCATTTACAGTAGAATTTATTTATGATAATTATGCTCAGACAAAATCATTGGATGGAAAATATGTAATTATTACAAATGTAGAAAAAGAAAGATTATTAAAAGAACAAGTAAGAGAAGAATATAAAAATTTAAAACACATAGAACATTCATTCAGGGATTTAAAGACAAGCGAGCTAAGTGTAAGACCAATATTTCATATAAATGCTAATACGACATAAGGACATGTTCTTGTTGCAATGCTTGCTTATGTAATAATCAGAGAAATTGAAATTAAAATATTTCCCTAGCTTAAACTATCTAATAAAACAAAGAAGGAACAATTGTCTTTACATGATATAGAAGAAGAATTAAAGATGATTAAGCTTAATGTGCTTAAAATAGGAGATAATAATGAAGAAATAATTATAACTGAGTTGACAGACAGGCAAAATGAAATATTTAATCAACTTAAAATTGATAAGGAGGGTTTAAAACAATGTAGCAACTAAACAAAAATTTTTCCGCTGGCTTTACTTGGTATATATACAAATATGCATTTAAAATCAGCTATAAATTTATTTCAAAAAACAGTTATTAGAGGAGCCCTTATACTATAAAAGGTTAAAATGTTTCACATTTGTAAAATGTGAAACATTTAATTAGAAAAAATAAATCAAACTTACAAAATGTCTTATTTTTAAGATTATAATAATTATCAACATAAAAATTTTTTAAATAATGTATAGTTTTTTTAACTATCTTTAAAAATAATTCATAACCGAAACTTAAATATAATTAAGCAAAAGATATTCAGAAAAAAAATTTTATGTTAAATAAAACATAAGTATAGAATATTTTTATTAAATTTGTGCCAAAATTAAAATCCTTATTATATGAAAAAACTATTTATTCTTTTAAGCTATTTTCTAATAATAGCAGCTTTAATCAAAGCTCAGGCGCCTCAATCTTTTAAATATCAGGCAGTAGTCAGAGATGCTTCCGGAAATATCCTTAAAAACAAAGAAGTAACACTGATAATCTGGATAAACGACGACAAATTGAACACTTATTTTCAGGAGGAACATACAGTTACCACAAATGATTACGGTATGGTATCTTTAAATATTGGCGGCGGAATACCCTTAATTTCCAAAATAGAAAATATAGATTGGGGAGCAGAAAAAAATTATTATCTTTTAATTCAATTAAAAGATAAGGAAACCGGCGGATCAACCGATTTAGGGTCTTCCAGATTGTTAAGCGTGCCTTATGCACTGTTTGCAGAGAAATCAGGAACGCCCGGACCAACAGGACCCCAGGGCATACAAGGAGATAAGGGCGAGAAGGGAGATACAGGAGCACAAGGTGAAAAAGGAGATAAAGGCGACAAAGGAGATACAGGAGCTCAAGGTGAAAATGGAGATAAAGGCGACAAGGGAGATACAGGAGTACAAGGTGAAAAAGGAGATAAGGGGGACAAGGGAGATACAGGAGCAGTTGGTGAAAAGGGAGAGAAAGGTGATACAGGTTTACAAGGACCAACAGGAGAACAAGGTGAGCAAGGAATACAAGGACCAACAGGAGCGCAAGGTGACAAAGGCGATACAGGACCACAAGGACTAACAGGAGAGCAAGGCGACCAGAGAATACAAGGACCAACAGGGGAACAAGGCGAAAAAGGTGATACAGGAGCACAAGGACCAACGGGAGAGCAAGGCGAGCCAGGGATACAAGGACCTACCGGACCCGGTAATTTTAATGGCACATTAAATTATATAACTAAATTTACGGGAACAACATCGGGCGCAAATTCCAATATATTTAACGATGAGACTTCAGTAATTATGGGAAAAGATAGTAAGTTAACTTATGTAGGAATAAATTCAAATCTTGGCATTTTATTACAACCACTAAATATGCCAATAATTACGAGTTTATGGTCTCCATTTCTCTCAGGCAAATTTAGAAATGCTGGTCGTTGGGGCTTGTTTATGGAAGAAAATTCGCTTACTTTTGGGAAACCTACAATATCAGGCACATCTTTTCAATTTGTAAATTATGACGCTAATAGTATGATTAACAAGGCTTTATTTAAAATACTTGATAATGGAGATGCAGAGGTTGCGGGTCAGATTAAAATCAGCGGAGGTAATCCGGGCGAAGGAAAATTTCTTATAAGCAATATAGATGGAATAGCCAGTTGGGAGGATTTAAACTTAAATAGCGTAAATGGAAATATTCTTTTTAATAATAATAATAAAATAAGCGGGGATGATAATTTATTCTGGGATAATACTAATAACCGATTAGGATTAGGGACTACTATGCCGGGTTATCCATTGCATATCAGGCACTCCTCAAATGCAATAATAGCTTTTGAATACACAGGAATAAAAGACAAGGCACTGTTAAGTTTTAACGCTGACAGGTTATTTCTTGCAACTAATACAACCCATACAGGGAAAGCCTGGGATTATTTTGTCAAAGGAATTCCAAGTTTTGCAATAAATATGGATTTAACAAGTATAAATACAATGCAATTTATAACAAGAGCACCTAACAACACACAATTTATAATTCCGATATCAATAACATCTCAGGGCCTGGTAGGTATTTTGAATGATAACCCAACAACAGAACTTGATGTCAAAGGCTCTATAAATGCAACAAAAAATATTTCAACAACATCATCTCTCATAATAGGATCAGAAATAAACAATACATCAAAAACAGGTTCTGCAAATCTTGTTCCAATCGCTTATGGCGTTATAAAAGATGACGGGACTATACTAACAGGAACGGATAATTATACTTGTGCATGGTTTCCTTCATTAAACGGTTATGTTATTCAAATAACAGGTGAGTATTATACATACGAAAAATATATAACCGTGGTAACACCGCTTACAGGAGTAGCGATATCAGCAAAAACTGTAAGTACAGGCGACAGCCGCCTCGCCATATATTTAGTTGATAAAAATGGTAACTCTATAACAAATGGCTTTAGCTTTGTGGTTTACAAACCTTAAAAGAATTATGAATTTATTAATCGCAAAGATACGAGAGGCAAAGAATTAAACTGCAACTTTAGAGCACTAAGAGAGAAATTATACCTCATCCTGAACCGTCGGCTAAAGCCAACGACAAACTTTCCTAAATTCAGGAGAAGGAAAGAGAAAAATTAGACGGAACGAGGACGCATCGCCAAACAGGAAAACGAGAAATTATACCTCATCCTGAACAGTCGACTAAAGCCAACGACAAACTCTCCTAAATTCAGGAGAAGGAAAGAGAAAAATTAGACGGAGCGAGGACACACCGCCAAACAGGAAAACGAGAAATTATACCTCATCCTTACCCTCTCCTAAAATTAGTAGAGGAAAGACCAATTTTTTAAAGATGTCCTTAATAAATAGGATAAAAAACCTATTGGGATTTAAACTAAAAAAGCGACTTCATATATCCATTCCTGATTTTTTGAAAGGATAGTGTTTCTTGAAATTTTTTCGAGATTTAGCCTGCGAGGTATTTGTTCCCTCGCAAGTATATCTTTTCATCTTTGAAGATTTTTAGTAAACAAAATTAAATTTATTATCATTTTAAGAATGATAACTAATTAGCTTATTATTAAATAATTAATTTAATAATTACTTACATAATTATCAATTTCCCTGTTTTTTGTTTTCTGTTTGTTTTAATAGTGTAAAAATAAACGCCTGGGTTCAAGGATGAAGTGTCAAAGACTACTGATGAATTTCCTGCTTCTTTTATTTCTTTTACAATTGTTCTAAGTTTTTTACCGGTTATATCATAAATTGTAAAATCTATTTCTGTCTTTTCCGGTAAAAAATAGATTAACGTTGCAGATTCTTTGGCAGGATTCGGATATATCTTATATGTAAAGGCTTCTGCTCCTGTATTTAAGAATGGAAGAACCAACTTTAAGTTTGTAATTGTATTTGCTTCGTAATCTGTTATTATACTTTCT
>JAGODS010000258.1 GCA_017998135.1 Bacteroidales bacterium | reverse complement strand
TGAAGTTATTGACATTGCCAAACGTCTGATGGACTATGGTTTCCACGCTCCTACTGTCGCTTTTCCCGTTCACGGCACACTGATGGTTGAACCTACCGAAAGCGAACCCCTTGCTGAACTTGACCGTTTTGTGGACGCTATGATTAAAATTCATTCAGAGATTATGGAAATCTGTGACTCCAAAGCTGACAAACTTAATAATGTTATCAAAAACGCTCCTCATACAGTTCAAATGATTTGCACTGACGACTGGAAATATCCATATTCAAGAGAAAAAGCAGCTTTCCCGGTTACCGAACTCAAAAAAGACAAATATTTCGCTCCCGTAACCCGCATAGATGACGCTTTTGGAGACCGCAACCTCGTCTGCACCTGCGAACCCATTGCAGCTTTTATAAAATAAATTCACAAAATAAACTTTAAGATTTATCCGAATATATCTTAAAGCAATTACTTTTAAACAGATGATTAAACTTACGAGGTATAAAACCTCGCAGGTTTGATATTAAACAATTTTGCTATAAAAATAAAATAATATTACATCTTAATAAAAAAAATAGTACTTTTGCCGGCAAATTTTATTTAATAATTTAATATAAATATTATGAAACGTTTTATTCTAATTTTAGTTGGCTTTTCGTTTGTTTTCGCCATATACAGTCAAAACAAATCAATATTGAGAAAAACAAAATCCGAAATCAAAAATATGGGTTTTGAACAAAAATTATCTAAAGCCGAAGGCGACACTATTATTATCGAGCCTGCCTCTTTCAGCCAGACCTGCGCCGACTCACTTACTTCCTATATTTACACCAATGACGAAGGCTACATCACAGGTAAAAATGTTTACGGCGACCAGGAATTTGCACAGAAATACACAAGTTCTTATAATGGCAAAATTATTGCAATTCTTGCCGCTGTTAATAGCCCAAGCCAATCAGGCACTTCATCTGCAAGGATTTATAGCGTTGCCTCTGGTACAGGCGAACCTGGCAACACCTTGGGTCAAAGTACAGCAATTGATAATAGCACAATTACCTCTGCTTCCTGGGTATCTTACTGGTTTGATAATCCTTTTACAGCCCCTACTACAGGTATGTTCGCCAGCATTATCCTTCCAACAGGCAGTTCTGACGAATTTTTAATTTTCACTACAAAAGAAAACTGTTACAGTAACGATGATCTAGCTTGGGTAAAAGCTGAAGATAACACTTGGGCAACTCTTACCAGCTTCTTTGAAGGAGGACTTAATCTGGATTTGGCTATTGAAGTGGCTATTGATATGTACACAGGCTTCAACAGCAACAAAAATGACGCTACCGAAAAACTTTACGGCAACTACCCCAACCCTGTAAACAACAACTCTACCGTTATACTATACGACCTTAAACGCGCTTCTAATGTAAGCCTAACTATCAACGACATTACAGGCAAACAAATATATAGCCAAAACTTAGGCAATGTTGAAGCAGGTAAACACAGCTACGAACTGAATACTAACGACTTCGGCAAAGGTATTTATTTCCTCAACCTCATTACTGACAGAGGAACAAGCACTAACAAAATGATTATTAATAAATAATTCAATAATTTATCAATCAAAAGCTAAGCTTTTTACAAGCTTAGCTTTTTTTATTTAACAAATTAACAAAATGAAAAAGTACTTAATAACAATAATAACTTCAATTATAACATTTAATTTGCTAAGTCAACCGCTTTTTAAAGCCACATCCTTTGACAAAATAACTTTTAACAAAGCTGGCAAATCAAAAACAGCTTATGATACGATAATGCCTCCGGGCTTCCTTGAAGACGGCTCTAACCAGGCTATTTATAATATGGAAGACCAAAGCGGCTTCTACTTTGGCAATAATTCATACAAGCTATCGGCTGTAGCTCAGGAATTTTGGATACAAAACACAACAACTGTAGTTGGTTGCGGCTTCGTCTGCGATAAAAGCGGAAGCTCTGGCGGTAAAATAATTGTAAAAATATATAAAATGGACGGCATTGACACTACCAGTGTTAATAAATTGCCCGCTCCCAACACAGAACTCGCCCAAATGACTCGCAATATTTCAGATTTATACACATATAAAGAAGGATTGGCTAACTTTTTTAACCTTAACAATCCAATAACTACCGATGTAGATGTTGCTGTCGCAATTGATTTCTTCCAAATTAAAAATGATAAAATTGGACTCGTTTCTACCAAAGACGGAGACGGCGGCGAGCAGGAATACTCCTGGTTTCAGACCTTTGAAGGCTACTGGTATTCATATCTCTACGGCGCCGAAGGTATGGATGTTGACCTTTTTATGTTTATCATCATTGATAATGCTACAGGTTGCGACGAATTTATTAACGATGTCAAATTGTCAAACTGCTACCCCAACCCCGCATCTGACAATACCAATATAGACTACGAACTCAAAACAAGCTCAGATGTCAATATCTACCTATACTGCACCGATGGCAGACAGGTTGCTACTTACAAACAGGGAAAACAAAACCCCGGTTCATATTCCTTAAATATGAATTTAAACGGAATACCCGCTGGAAACTATTACTACATCATTAAAACCGATAAAGGAGCGACCGCTAAAGCTCTGTTAGTAAGATAATATTTTTATTCACATAATTATCAAGCCCTGCTTCATATATTTATAGTTGCAGGGCTTTTTTATTTATATTTTATTTAAGCTTTTTACTCTGCTTAAAAATATTATTACTAATTTTGTACACTTTTTTTTCTATATATATTTATGAACACTAAAATTAAATTTCTTTTCATTCCTTTATTATTATTCTCTTTTATAATAAAAAGTTATGCAGATTGTAGTTCACCAACAAACATTAATGCTTTTATCGGTAATATTCCAAATGGAACAAACCATTACTTAATAATAAATTGGGAAGCAGTTCAAAACGCAACACTCTATAAAATAGAATACTCGCAAAATAATATTAACTGGTTTGAGCTTAATGTAAGTGCAAATATCTCTTACGAACATAACTGCGGAGATAATCCAAATACTCCTTATTATTACAGAGTTAGTGCTTCTGTTGATGGCTTTAATTTTTGCACCCCCAATAATTGCAAGCAATTCCCAATATATACAGCCTGCGACTTTCCTCAAATATCAATAAGCAATCCGACAGGGTCCTCATTAAAAGTTAATATTCTCAATGAAACTCCTGTAGCTAATCCTGATTATACTACTTATTCTATATATTGTGTTACCTTAGCCAAATATATACAGACTGACGGCAGTGCGGGAACCGATGAGATATTTTTAACCAAAGAGCAATGGCAGGCATTATCGTTTACAGGCTTACAAAAAGAGACCCAATATTGTTTTTATGCTAAAGCCAGAAATATGGATGGAGATTTAAGATTCAAATTATCGTCATCTTCAATTTATAATACAGAATCTTTTTCTACATCAGCTAAATTCAGTACAGATGGATCGGGTCCTACTAACAGATTTTGGTCACCAAGTACCTGTGGCGGATCTAGCGGAATCGGCGGATTGATTTATAATGCATCCAAAGGATGTGATGGCGGCGCAATCGGAATTGAAAAAAGCTGGAATAATTATTTTGGATGTTTTTTACGAACACCTTATATAAATTGCTCTAATTATGATTATGTAACAATGACATTAGATCTAACTACATCTGCCAGAGCAAAGGACTATATCAGGTTTTATTACTGGGATGTTGCTTATAAACATACTGTGAGCAGTATTAAAATCAATGGAGTTGAGTCATTATCATCGTTTGGTGCTAATGGTAATGGTTTTTATTATACTACGGCATTAACCTGTGCCAAAGTAGAAGTTACATTTGATTTAAGAAATGCTGCAAATAAGAATCAGATTTTATTTTATATTGAACCAGAATGCGGATACAATGACGGACAGGTATTTAAAACATGGATAGATAATGTAGGTATTGTAAGCGAAAGTATTGAAAGCGTTTGCGGAACTACTACTAAGG
>JAGODS010000257.1 GCA_017998135.1 Bacteroidales bacterium | reverse complement strand
AGTACAGGTTTAGGAATAGAGCTTGAGCTTACATCAGTTTTTTGGGCACCTGGTTTATCCTGTTTCTGAGCTTTGGGATCTTCTTTTTTAGGTGTTTCTTTCTTAGAAGCATCTTTATCCTGCAAATCCTCATTTTTTACTTGTTCTTTTTGAACAGGGTCTTTTTTTACAGTTTTAGCAGGTTCTTTTTTCTTAGGTTGTTCTTTAGGTTGAGCAGCCTCCTTTACTCTTAAAGAAGCAAGATCCTGTGGAAAAACCTCATATATAAGTGTACCATTGGGTTTAATAGCAAATTCAGGTATATACCTTTTCTTGTTTTGATCTTTAGGAGTAGTTATATAAAAATAATTATTTTTACTATCAGCATACTCGTGTTTTCTTGCATATTGTATTTTGAGACCTTTAAAATTCTCTTTTATATATTGACTAACTGCATCAGGGAGCACAATCGGGTCAACTTCTACATAAGAACTATCATAAGACCCGTTTGCTTTATAATAAGCATACCCTTTAAAATCGCCTACATAAAATTGTGCATTAATCAGGTCTTTATCCTTCTCCCAATCAACGGAGCCGGTTATTTTATATTTATCATTCAGGTGCTTAACAATAGCAGGAGGCACCTTACTTTCATCTATCATTTGAGCCTTAACAGTAAATGATAATAAAATTAAAAACAATATTATCCCTTTGATTTTCATATATTTATAGATTAAATTATAAAAAAAAACTGACTATAAAATTACTACTTTTTTTTTATTTCAGGTATAAAAAAATATATTTTTTCTAAAAACAATAAAATAAACCTTCGAAATTTTGAGAGATCTCGCAGGTTTAACCATTGTTTATAAATTATTAATTAAAAAAATAAATCTGGCTTTTTATTTATAGGAAAGTTTAAAATTAAATTTTATAAGATTAGTCTCTCCTAAATTACTAAAATTCATTAAAGCAGGACGCATAGGAAAAGGACCACCTGAAGGTAAAGAGCCGGGCATTGCACCTCTCATCATAGGAGGAGGACCCCCGGGCGGAGGTCCGCCGGGAAATATACCATCCATTTGTATCCCGTTAATCTTAATATTTATAGAAAATCTTTTATTGGTATCAGAGACAGTTATAAGAGGTTTATAAAATGTAGAAAAAGGAATTACAGCTTCATAAATAAGAGTTAAAGTAGTATCTTTCGGGTTGAAGCTACTGTTAGGAATGATATCAAGACAGACTGAAATACCATAATCATTTTTTAATAAACTCATACCGCCAATAGGCGATTTAAAGCCCTGTAGCAACATTTGATTACACTGACTTATTAAATATTTTCTCGCTCTAAGTTTTCTCTCATTAGGACTGAAAGATGGAGAACCATTAGCCTGCTTGTCAACAGGAGGTTTAATACGTTTGTTCATCTGGTCGGATGCTAAAGGATAACTAAAACCTGTTAGATTTCTATCCCTGCCTGTAGTGTCAATCCACAATTCCATTCCCCCTCTGATAATTTTAACTTGTGCCTGTTCATCTGTTGTTCTGAAAACAAAATAAAGATTTTTAGCATCATTATAAAAAGCATACTGCAACTTACTTTTAGTATCAAAAAACCTCAAAGTCTGGCTTAAAGGGGGATAAATCCCATTGCTATCATTCAGCATAAATGCACAATCGTGTTTTTCAGGTAAAACCTGCCAATAACTTTTATAAATAGTCTTAGAACAGGAATTTAAGAATAATCCGATACAAATAACTGAAATAACAAAAAAACTAATTTTTAACAATTTCATAATATATTTAATTGGATTTAAAATTTCTAATATTATATGTAAAACTAAGCATCATATAGCGTTTAAGGACTTTGATTTCACTATCTTCAATATAAGTATCTGTAATTGTTCTTGAAATACTTTTATTTTCGTTCAATAAATCATATATCGACAACTTGATTTCAGCAGCATTATTTTTCAGAAATTTATAAGATAGTCCGCCATTCAATAAAATTAAATCCTGATTTAAGCCGGCACCTAAACCTTTATATAAAATATAAGATATATCAGAATTTAAAGTTAAGCCCTTCCATAAGCTAAGGTAAAGTCTTCCTGAAGCTGTTTGAGTTGAATAGTTATTATCAGATGAAGACTGAATAGTATTTTCTACAAAATTATAATTATAACTATAAGAGAGATTAAAATCAATTTTTTCGCTTATATTACTTGATATAGCGGCGCCTCCATTGGAACTGTAATTTTCAGAAATATTTTCTCTGTTGTTAATTAACCCTGGAAGCCTGTTATAATTAACTCCTCCGTTTAAATTGATATTACATTTAATAAAACTTGCAGGAAAGCCAAAAGTTAGAAAAGAACCCAGATTACGATATCCATCAAGATTAACAGGCAGAGTTAGCTGGGTACCCTTAGATAAACTTATTTTATTTTTCCCTGCATTTACTATAGTGTCGCTAACAGGCAGATAAACGGCATTTGCTATTCTGTTATCGGTTATTCCGAAATTAACAAATCCGAAAAAGGATGTTGCTTTATTGATATTTGTTGTTCCAAAGCGGGCTATAAGATTATGAGAGAAATCTTGTTTCAGTTCAGGATTACCTGCTTTGAGCGACAAAGGATTGGAATTATCAATAACATCTTGTAATTGGTTGGCATCGGGAGTATTGGTTGAACTGCGGTAAAACATTCTTAAGTTACTTGTCTTAGTAAATTTATAAAAAAACATAGCAGTAGGTAACAGGCTGTTAAAATTATAATCATTTTTATAAGAATAAGGAAAAAGCTGTTTACCTTTTAATATTTCATTTTGCAGGTTAAAGCCTGTTGAAAAATTAAAATTATCACCTGAATACCTGTAACTAAGACCCGCTCTCTGAGTATAAACTTTATTGCTGTAATCATTAGAAAGTGTACTATCAATATCCGTAAATAATTTCTGCTCAGTATCTCTCAAATAAGTGTATTTATCAATGTTATTTTCATTATACCCTGAATACAAAGTAAATTGCAAAATGGCTTTTTTCCCAACAGGCTCGGTATAATTAATATTAGCACCAATAGTTTTGCCTTCGGTTGATGATTCTGTGAATTGGTCAGTAAGAACGGTATCATTTTTAATATAATATTCACTGAGCGAATATAAATTACTTGTACCTGTTCTATCATTAAAAGCAGTATTGAAGTTTAAAGAAAAAGTTCTTCTTTTTAAATTAAATTTATGTCTGAAAAGCAAGTTATTTGAGAAATTATAACCAGAACTTTTGGTTTTTTTGGAATTATTATCTGAATTAAGAACTGTATCCGAAAGCAAGGTTGATGCATAAGAACCGCTTGAAGACTTATTGTCCTGGAAACTTAATCTTGGAGTAAGAATAATAGAATTAAGCGAATCAATATTGTAAGTAAATCTTGCGTTAAACCTATGATTATAATTGTTATTGGAAGAGCCGCTGTTTTCATTATAGTATTGAGTTGAATTTTCACCAAGTAAATACTGTCTTGCCAATTTTGAAGAAGTTTCATTTTTAGAATTATTGAAAAAATAACTGGCGCTTATACTGGCTTTTTTACTCCATTTATTTGAATAATTTAAACCATAAGAATGGGTTGTATTAATCCCCCCCTGCTGTCCGGTCATAAAATTTGAGAGATCAGATGAAAAGCCGGATCTTCCTGAAGAACGACTGCTACGGCTTGATTGCGAGCCTGTATTCATAACACCAAGAATATCCTGCATAGAAAAATTTTGCTGATTTATGTTATTAGAAAGTCCTAATAAAGAAATTCTTTGTTGCCCGCTAAAATAATTCAGGTTAAGTCCTGCCTGGTATTTACCGTCATCGCCAATACCTCCGTATATCTTTCCAAACTGCCCGTTACTCTTACCATTTTTAGTAACAATATTCATAGTTTTCTCTGTATTGCCATCATTAAACCCGGTAAATTGAGCTTGATCACTAAGTTTATCAAAAATCTGAACCTTATCCACTATTTCAGAAGGT
>JAGODS010000256.1 GCA_017998135.1 Bacteroidales bacterium | reverse complement strand
GGCGTTGGAAAAACGACAACAGCGATTTCTTTTGCTGCAAGCCTTGCGGCACTTGAATTTAAAACTCTGTTAATAGATGCTTACCAACAGGCAAACGCTACTTCAGACGTAGGCTTTGACCCTAAAAATATCAAAACCAGTATATACGAATGTATTATTGATGAAGTGGAGCCACAGAGCACTATACTTCACACTACTACTCCATATTTAGACCTGATACCCGCTCATATTGATTTAGTAGGCGCTGAAATAGAAATTATCAATCTCAATGAAAGAGAAAGAAAAATGAGTAATGTAATTAATAAAATAAAAGACGATTACGATTTTATAATTATAGATTGCTCACCTTCTTTAGGTTTAATTACAGTCAATGCACTTACTGCTTCAGATTCTGTTATCATTCCGGTTCAATGCGAATATTTCGCTCTTGAAGGACTCGGCAAACTTCTTAATACAATAAAAATAGTACAGGGGAGGCTAAATCCGTCGCTTGATATAGAAGGCATTCTTCTGACTATGTATGATAGCCGTCTTCGCCTTTCCAACCAGGTCGTTAATGAAGTAAGAATACATTTCAGGGATATGGTTTTTGATACTATCATAGCCCGTAACACTACTTTAGGAGAAGCCCCGAGTTTTGGCGAAACTGTTATAATGTACAATGCATTAAGCAAAGGTGCAATTAACTATCTCAATCTTGCAAGAGAGTTCTTAAAAAAGAATAATATTGTAATAAAAAATGACCCCAAAATAATATCTATCCCTAATGAAAACTAAAAGACCAGCGATGGGACGAGGGCTTAAAGCCTTGCTTAATAACCAGGATGAGGAGGGTGTAGCAGAAACATCTCCTGTTATTGGTAAACAGGATTTATATCTTAGCGGCTCTGTTGCTATGCTTCCTTTAGACCAGATTTCTACTAACCCTTACCAACCAAGAACTATCTTTGAAGAACAAGCGTTAAATGAACTTGCCGAGAGCATCAAGAAATTAGGAATAATTCAACCTATAACAGTAAGAAAATTAGGACACGAAAAATACCAGTTGATTTCAGGCGAAAGGCGGTTTAAAGCTGCTAAATTAGCCAAACTAAAAGAGATACCTGTATATATCAGGAGCGCTGACGATATTGAAATGCTTGAAATGGCGCTGGTTGAAAATATTCAGAGAGAAAACCTTGACCCTATTGAAATAGCTGTCAGCTACCAGCGACTAATTGAAGAATGCCAGCTTACCCAGGAACAACTAAGCGAAACTGTTGGCAAAGACCGCTCTACTATTTCCAATTTCCTCCGCCTGCTCAAACTCCCTGCTGAAATACAGATTGGCTTACGTAATAATAAAATCAGTGTAGGACACGCCCGCTCGCTTGTTTCAATCTCCGATTTAAAAATCCAACTCAAAATATTCAACGAGATAATTGATAATGAATTATCTGTCAGAAAAACTGAAGAGATTGTTAGTAATTATTTTAAACAACAATCAGAAAATAACGAAACAGAAAACAAAAACAGAATAAGATTACCTCTTCCTGCAAAATATGAAAAGGCTCTTAATCTGATTTCAGACAAATTTGAAACCGAAGTACAGTTAAAACGCTCTAAAAACGGTAAAGGTTCTATTATCATTAAATTTGCTTCAGAAGACGATTTTGAGCGTATATTTGGAATAATTGATAAATAAAAAAACTATACTGGCTATTTTGAAACCTTTTTACATAAAAGTTTTATTTGCTCTTGTTACTATTTTAATTGCGGGAACAACTATTATCAAAGCTCAGAACCCGGATACTCTTATTATCAAAAAACATTCTCCCCGCAAAGCCACTATTATGTCTGCCGTTATTCCGGGACTGGGTCAGGCTTACAACCGGAAATACTGGAAAATACCGGTTCTTTATGCCGGAGTTGCCGGTATTTTTTATTTTGCCGATATGAATGGGAAAAACTACAGAACTTTCAGAGATGCCTATAAATACCGTATTGACAATAATCCGGCTACAATTGATAAATATACAGACGTTTATACTAATGATAATTTAAACGAACTGAAAAACTATTACAGACGCAACCTTGAAGTTACATATATCTTTGCAGGGCTGCTATATATAATTAATATTCTGGATGCCTCCGTTGATGCAAATCTCTATGATTATAATATTAATGATAATCTTACGTTTACTCTAAATCCATTGATGGATTACTGTGGTACTGTCAATTATACAGGGCTGGGTATAAAATTAAAATTCAAATAACCAATACAATGAAAATATTTTTGCTGATAAACCTTATTTTTTTAATTGTTTCTTTTATAGGTTTATATAAAATTTTTGAAAAAGCAGGGCGTAAAGGCTGGGAACTGTTTATTCCTTTTTACAACCTATATATATGGCTACAGATAATTAAAAAACCATTATGGTGGTACATCTTCCTGCTTTTTCCGTTTATCAATGTATTTATGATAATGCTGATGCTGGTTGAAACCGCGAAATGTTTCGGTAAAAATGATTTATTGCCTCAGGGCGCCGCAGTTGTTTTTCCTTTTATTTATCTACCCTATCTTGCCTTTTCGACAAAAGAAATATATACAGACCCCGATAAAAGAGCCCCTTATAAAAAGACACCTGTCCGCGAATGGGTTGATGCTATTATCTTTGCTGTCATCGCTGCAACTATTATCAGAACTTTCCTGATTGAAGCCTATACAATTCCTACTTCCTCAATGGAAAAATCTTTACTTGTAGGCGATTTTCTCTTTGTCAGCAAAATTACTTATGGACCCAAAATACCCAATACCCCGCTTGCATTTCCTTTTGCCCATCATACTCTGCCTTTGACTAAATACACTAAATCCTATCTTGAATGGATAAAACTACCCTTTTATCGTTTCCCTGGCACTGCCCCTACTATTAAACGCTATGACTGCGTAGTTTTCAATTATCCGGATGGCGATACCGTAGCCCTTGAAATGCAAAATGTAAGTTATTATCAACTTGTTAGAGATGCAGAAAGAGATTTGAAACAGCGTTTTGGCGAGCAATATAGAGAGGGAATGGGCAGAGAAGCTATAAATACTCAGTTTAATGTTACCGCACGCCCGCCTGATAAACGTGAGAATTATATCAAACGCTGTGTTGGCATCCCCGGAGATACACTTACAATAGTTGATAGACAGCTTTATAATAACGGGAGGGCTTTATTCAATCCCCCCAATATGCAATACAACTTCGATGTATTTACAGACGGTACACCTATAAACCCGGAAGCTATTAAAAATCTGGATATTACTGACGGAGGCGAAGTTGGTAACGGTCATTATGTTTTTGCAATGTCAAAAAACAAAGCAGATAAAATCAAAAATTTCGCCAATGTCAAAAGAGTCTTTATTCAAAATATGCCTAAAGGTAAATACAATCAAAGCATTTTCCCTTATGACTCAACCAATTTCAAATGGAATGAAGATAATTATGGACCATTAATTATTCCTAAAAAAGGTATTACTATTCCTTTAAATATCAAAAATATATCTTTATACATACGTATTATTGATGTATATGAAAACAATGATTTAAAGATTGAAGGTAATAAAATATTTATCAATGGTAAAGAAGCTAATAGCTACACTTTTAAGATGAACTACTACTGGATGATGGGCGACAATCGCCACAACTCTGCTGACTCTCGCTACTGGGGTTTTGTACCTGAAGACCATATTGTTGGTAAAGCTATTTTTGTCTGGCTTTCATTAGATAAAAACAAATCCCTTACTGAAGGCAAAATACGTTGGAACAAAATGTTTAGAATTATAAGATAATTTCTTTAAATGCTTTTTTAATTTATAAGCTTTAACCTCATTAATTCATGAATTTTTTCAAAAAATAAATCTCCCGCAGATTTCGCAGATTTTCGCTGATATTAATTTTTTCTGCGTTTATCTGCGTTATCTGCGGGAACTAAGCGAAGCGATCTCATAAGCACCTTTGAATAGATTTATGATTGCGCATAAAC
>JAGODS010000255.1 GCA_017998135.1 Bacteroidales bacterium | reverse complement strand
GAAAAACAACCAGGCTGAAATAAAGGGTGCCAATACTGACCAGTTAATAACTCTGTCTTTTCCCAGCTAAGCTTAACAAAAGCGTGCCTCAGACGAAAGCCGTTAGCATCAACAAAAGCTGCATTCTCATTTCCAAAAAAGTCAGCTTCTATCACTCCGCTTGTTTTTGCGCCAAAGGCGTCTGGTCCTGTTATTTTACCTGTTAAACGACTTTGAATAGATAAAAAGTTGAAATTTGGAACTGCATTTACATCTTTTTTATCAGCATCCGGCGATTTTGCTGCGGGATATAACAAAAAATGCCCTTCTCTTATTGATACTACCTGCCGGCTATCATAGAAAAAATCATTTTTCACATAACCATTAAATTTAACTCCAAAACTATTTTCCTGTGCTTTTACAAAAACAGGAATAGCAATTATTAAACTTAAAAAATACAATCTGTTCATTTTCATAAATATTTGAATTTAATTTATAATTAATGTTTATCAATAAAATCTGTTATTTTATAATTATTACTCAGAGTTTAATAGTGAAGACGCAGAGGTTTTTCACTACATATAATTATTAAAAGGTGTTCAGGAGGTTGCTTAGCTTAATTCACAGAGATAAAAAAAATGCCATATAACCGGATTCAATTTTATAAATGAGTACTATATAATGTTCCTGTTTTGCCTGTCATATTTGCTGACAGGCTATAATCATTTTTATTAATACTCATTTAAACCTCCTTTTAAATTTTATTTTTAAACGAGGCAAATATATAATAATTATAATATAACATAATCTAACTACTATTATCCTAATTTTTTTATACCATTTTATCTTTAAATAAAAAATCAAACCTGCCAGAATTACCAAATCTTGCAGGTTTTATAGTATAATATCATAAGATACCCTGTTATAAATGATTTATACATATTTTTGCTGTTTTATTACAAATATGAGAACAGAAAAAGATTTTCTCGGCGAAAAACAAATTCCTGCTGATGCCCTATACGGCATTCATTCCCTGAGAGCTAAAGAAAATTTTCCCGACAAAAATATTTTTCCCGTTGAATGGTATAAGGCAACGGGAATAGTCAAACAAGCCTGCTATATCACATATAAAAGTTTCAAAGAAGCTGTACTTTTAAAATATAAAAACCAAAATTTACCTTTTCATTTAATAGACGACAATATTATTAAAAATCTTATCCTAACAGCCGCCGAATTAGCAGAGGGTAAATATTTTGAACATTTTATTGTTCCTGCTATTTCAGGAGGCGCCGGCACAAGCATCAATATGAATATAAATGAAATCATTGCAAATGCAACTTTAACAAAAATGGGATTTAAAGCAGGGCAATATGAGTATATTGACCCTATTGAACATTGCAATATTTTTCAATCAACTAATGATGTTATACCTACATCTCTAAAAATTGCCGTAATGTTTCTGTTGGAAAAGCTTGAAAATTCTATTAATTCACTTAGAGCAGATATTGAGCTTATAGAAAAAGAACATATATATAGCCTGCGTATAGGTTATACGCAGATGCAGGAAGCTCTGCCTTCAACTTTTGGCAAATTATTCAGTACTTATAACGAGGCTTTATCCAGAGACTGGTGGCGTGTTTCCAAATGTTTTGAAAGAATAAAGATTGTCAATCTTGGGGGCAGCGCTATCGGGACAGGCTTAACCGTCCCACGTTTTTTTATTATGGAAAACATTAATGCACTGCGTTCCTTAACCAAATTGCCACTTGCAAGGAGCGAAAATCTGTCAGATGCTACTTCTAATTTAGATTCTTTTGTTGAAGTCCATTCAATAATAAAATCTCACTCTGTAAACTTAGAAAAGATGGTCAATGATTTAAGATTGCTGAGTTCGGATTTATTAGCCCAAAAAGAAATAACTATTCCTCAAAAACAAGCAGGAAGTTCAATTATGCCTGCTAAAGTGAATCCAGTTATTCCCGAATTTGTTATTAGTATTGCTCACAAAATTTATAGTAATGATAGTCTTATCACTTCACTTTGCGGGATGGGGTGCTTAGAACTAAACGCATACCTGCCTTTAATCGGTTGCAGTCTGATTGAAAGCCTTAATATGCTTATTGCAGCAGACCAAACTATTAAAGACAATCTGATAAAAGGAATATATATTGCATCTAAAGCAGCCACTGACAAATTATTACATAGCCCTTCTATTACTACGGCTATCGTACCTTATATCGGATATAACAAAGCGACTTCGCTTGCAAAAAAAATGAAAGATAACAGATGTAATATTTATGAAGCTAATAAAATTCTAAAATTAATTGATGAATCAAAATTAGAAAGCTTGCTTAAACCTGATAATCTTATAAAACTCGGTTTCTCTATTGAAGATCTTTTATAATTTTATCTAATTCATTAATAATATGAAAACCCTCTATGTTACAGAAAAATTAACAGGTTTAAGACTTTAAATAAAATATATGAATTTCGCTATACAAAACATCAATATTAAAGATTATTCATACAACTTAGACGATAATAAAATAGCTTATTATCCTGCTAAAGAACGCGACCTCTCAAAATTACTTATTTATAAGGACAAAAGCATCAACCAGTCTATATTCAAAAAATTAAGCGACTTTATACCTTATAATAGTTTTATGGTATTTAATAATTCTAAAGTAATATATGCAAGACTATTATTCCATAAGACTACAGGCGCCGAAATAGAAATATTTTTACTTGAGCCGATAAACCAAGATTATCAACAAGCTTTAGCTGCCAACAATTCTACATCCTGGCTCTGTTTTGTCGGAAATCAAAAAAAATGGAAAAACTCTTCACTTGAAAAAAATATTTTTATTAATGGCAAAGAAATTCTACTTAAAGCTGAAAAAATTGAAAACAGCGATAACGGAGTTATTATTCGTTTTGACTGGGAGACAGCAAATATAAGTTTTGCTGAGATTGTAGAAAATTCGGGACTATTGCCCCTACCCCCATATATTAAACGAAAAACTGAAGAAAATGATAAAAAAAATTATCAGACTATTTACGCTCTTCATAAAGGTTCTGTCGCAGCTCCTACTGCCGGTCTTCATTTCACTGATTATGTTTTTGAATCCCTTAAGATAAAAAATATTGCATCAGATTACATCACTCTACACGTGGGGGCAGGTACTTTTAAACCTGTCAGCACTGCTGAACTTAGCCAACACGTTATGCACGAAGAAATTATTTCTTTTGAAATATCTTCTATTAAAAATCTCTTAAATAATATTGATAAAAATATTATAGCTGTCGGCACAACAACTACAAGAGCTTTGGAAAGTTTATATTGGTTTGGAACTAAATTATTAATAGATAAAAACTCTGAATTTAAAATTGAACAATGGGAAGTTTATCAGGGTAGTCAACAGGCAACAGTCAACTGTCAACAAGACTCAAGAAAGAAAGTTTTGCTGGAAATAATAACATATATGGATAAAAATAACCTTAAAACAATAACAGGCAGAACAAAACTTATAATAATTCCCGGTTATAAATTCAGATTAATAGATGGGCTCATTACTAATTTTCATCAGCCAAAAAGTAGCCTGCTTTTACTTATAGCAGCTTTTTTAGGAGATGACTGGAAAAAAGTATATGATTATGCTTTAAATAATGATTTTCGCTTTTTAAGTTATGGAGATAGCTGTTTATTTCTATGAAGAAAGTATTCTCGCCATCTTAAGCATTTCTTTATTTATTTCAACATTGTGTTTAATAGCATTTTCAAAAGGCGTAAATACAACTTTCTTATCAATAATACCTACCATTTCTCCCCTGTGCCCTTCAAGTAAACCTTTAACGGCATTATATCCGAGTTCGCTGGCAAGTACCCTATCCATACAGGTAGGCGAGCCTCCTCTTTGCAGATGTCCCAAAATAGTAACCTTGGTTTCGTAGTAATTAAAACTTTTTCTTACCTGTTCAGCTATTTCAATAGCTCCGCCCGCTTCGTCACCTTCTGCTACTATTATTATAC
>JAGODS010000254.1 GCA_017998135.1 Bacteroidales bacterium | reverse complement strand
GACCGTCCAGAGCAACCATAAGCGAAGTAGCAACAAAGCCTTTAGTATATCCCATCCTATTAGCTTTATCCCTGTCAAGTTTAACTTTTATGTTTTGTTGTTTCTGGTCCCAGTCGTCTCTCACCCATCCTAAATGCTCAGTTTTATTTAATATCTGCATCACCTGCTTTTCAACCGTTCTAATATCTTTAATTGAATCAGACGAAATTCTGATTTCTATAGGAGCTTTAAAATTTTGTAAAGCGAGAATTTTCCATTTTATATGAGCATTAGCAAAATTATCGGAATATAAAGCGCTATAATCATTAACTACCTGGCGTGTGGCTTCGTTTGAAATAGTATTGACCAACAGTTGTCCATAATTTGATGCGGGCATATTAGGAGCATATACGGTATGAAAACGCGGAGAACTAGTGCCAGTAAAGCTGGTAACGTTAATTATGCGTTTATCTTTTAACAATAAAGCTTCCAGGCTGTCCAATATAGTTGCTGTTGATTCAAGTGAAGCGCCTGTAGGCAAATAAACTTCAACAGCAAACTGGTTACGCTCCATTTCAGGGAATAATTGCTGCTCCATACCTTTGAAAAGCGCAAAAGATAAAGCAATCAACAGCAGAGTTGAGCCAATAACAATTTTAGGATATTTAAAAAGTTTATCAAGCGATTTGTCAAAGCAGCCCTGCAACCAGTCAAGAAATGATTTCCCCTTTTTTGAGTTCTTATCTCTTTTCAATCCTTTTCTAATTAAAACATAATTAAGATACGGCACTAATAATGTAGCTACCAAAATAGAAACAGTTAGAGCAATGCCAACCACAATCGGAATAGTTTGCAAAAATTCGCCTGCTGTGCCAGGTACCATAAACCCAAGCGGAAGATAAGCGACAAAAATAGCAAGCGTGGCAGTCAGTATCGGCACAAACAATTCTTTGGCGCTTTTAATAGCCGAATGCCAGCGGGACATTCGGTGGTCCATATTCTCAACGTGATTATCAATAACAACAATTGAATTATCAACTATCATACCCAATACCAATATTAACGAGGCTAATGATACTGTGTGAAGCTCAATTCCAAAGAAATATAAAAAAGCTAATGTGATAAACACCGATATAGGCACTGTAATTCCGGCAACTGAAGCGACTTTTAACGGCAAAAGCAACATAGTAACAAGTATAACTGCAATAATAGCAATTAAAAATTCTTTCATAAAATCAGTAACCGAATCATCAACATATTTAGGTAACTCAGATATTTTAGCAACTTTAATATCCTTAGGGCAACGCTTTTTAAAATTATCAAGCGTTTTATCAACCTCATTACCATAAGCGACAATATTATTACCTGCCTGCATCTCTAACGAAAGTAATATAGTTTTTTTACCGTTTTGTTTGATATAATTTTCAGGCTCTTCGTATCTTCTTTGGATATTAGCAATATTTTTAAGCCTA
The DNA here is from genome assembly GCA_017998135.1 of Bacteroidales bacterium. GTDB lineage: Bacteria > Bacteroidota > Bacteroidia > Bacteroidales > JAGODS01 > JAGODS01. The sequence continues at coordinate 2,561 of JAGODS010000254.1, read as the reverse complement.
ACCACATTGCCCATCGGGTCTGAATAAACTATCTGGTCTGCAAGGTCTTTTTCCGATTGAAAATTAGGCGGCAGATGAACGACAAGGTTATTCTTTCCATCCTTTAATTTACCGGCATAATTAACCATCCCGTTAAGTTGATAAGAACTTAACAAAGAAATAGTTTTGATGTTATATTCATTAAGCAATTCAGACTTAACATTAACAAAAATTTTTTCTTTTTGCAGCCCGTAATGCTTTATTTTAGAAGTAGCCTTAATTTTACGGCAGTCGGCTTCGAGCTTTTTAAGTTCTTCTTCCAGTTCTTTATAGCTTTTAGAGTCAGATGATAAAGTAATGAGCAAAGCCGAAGTATCGCCAAAATCTGAATTAGCTATTAAAGCGATAACACCGGCTGGAAGTGTCATTTTCAATTCGCTAAGACCGTGTTTAAGTTTAGACCAGAATTGGTCAGCATTTTTTACATTGTCATTAAGTTCGACAAAAATAAACATCAAACCTTCTTTAGATTGAGAGTAAGTTTTAGCTTTTTTAACTTCTTTGTAACCGAAGATATAATTTTCGACAACTCTTGTTAGTTGTGCTTCAACTTCGGCAGACGATGCACCGGGATAAACGCCAACAATCACGCCCTGCCTAATTGTAAACTGCGGGAACTCATTACGTGGCATTTTTATTAAAGCTATTACCCCTATTATCATAAAAGTTATTGTAATTAAAATTACAATATTTTTATTACGCATTGCGGCTTCTATTACGCCTTTGCTTTTTTTTCTCATATCAGAAACTTATTAAACAATTATCAGATAATTTTTCTTTACCTTCAACAACAATGAATTGCCCCTGTAGCAAACCTGATAATATTTCGATGCTATTATCCTTATAATCGCCTGTTTTAACAATTTGCTTTTTAACTGTCTTTTTGTTTTGAGCAAGCAAAAAAACAAAAGCATTGCCTTGGCTATCCATAGTAACGCTTTGATAAGGCGCATACACTATTTCCTTTTCCGACTTTATATTAAGTTTTACCTCGCAAACCATACCGGGCTTAAGTTCAAACTCAGAATTTTTAACAGCGATTTTAACATTATAAGTCCTTGAGAAAGCATCAGCGACGGGGCTTATGTTAGCCATCGTTCCATCAAAAATTTTATCATTTAATGCCGCCACACGAATTTGGGCTTTAATACCTTTTTTCATTTTACCTATCTCATTTTCAGGCACAGCAATTTTAATATTAACAGAAGATATTTCAACTATTTCAAAAGCTGCTGTAGTCAGATTAAGACCAGACATACCTGGTTCTATATTTTTTTTGCCAATAAATCCGTTTATAGGAGCTTTAAGAAGGCATTTGTCAAGATTATTTTTTGATAATCCGAGCGATGCTTTTGCCTGCTCAAGGTTTGTCTCCATTTCTATCCATTTAATTTCAGGAATACTGCCATTAGCGTGCAAAGATTTTAATCGCTCATAAGCATCCGATGCCTGCTGATACTTGGACTTTGCAATATCATACATATTCTCAAAATCTTCTTTTTCCAAAGTAGCTAATAATTGCCCTTTCTTCACTGCATCTCCGACATCAACCAATACCTGTTCAACTGTGCCGGCAGTTCTAAATGAGAGAGGAATGCTCTGAACCGCCTCAATAGTTCCGCTATATGAAAGATTTTCAACTATCCTTTCTGATTTTACTTCAGAAATTTTTATAGCTATTCTTTTTTCTTCAGGCGTTTCACCTTTAAACTGGCTATATTTACATCCGGAAAACATACTTTGAATAGCAAATAACAAAAAAAGAAATAAAACACTATTTTGCATATAAATACTTTGTTTAAAAAAATGATTTGACTTTTTAAATCCTTTTATAAAGGAAAATATCAATTCTTCCTTTACAAGAATAAATAATTTAATAAAATTCATAATAATATTTTAATGTTTAAAAACTGATTAGTAAAAAAACGTGCAAAATTAAAATATATTTTGACCATATTTGTTTTTTAGTCAAAATATTTAATAAAAAAAATTATAAACTACTATCTTACATATACATTATAAAAAAATATTACTTTAAATTGTTCTCCCTTTTAATTGTTTTTTTTGATTTCTTATACTTCCCAAAACCATTAAAGCCATATCTCTTAAGGTATCCTTATATTCTGCATACTTATTCTGTAAAAACAAAGGAATTTCTGTACTTGTTATCATCATCATTATGATATTGACTGTTTTTGTAATGTTTTTTATTTCGAGAAAACCTTCTTTATTCCCTTTTTTCAAAATATAAGTAATTTGATTTAATTCAAATTCATAAAAATCATCTCTAACATCTTTAACAAAATGATATTTTTCAAAAAAATCGGCTTTTAATGTCTCGTGATAATTATATGCTTTGCTCAACAATTTCATTCTTTTGATAATATATGTCTCTAACATAGTAAGAGAATCGGATTTTTTTCTTGCTATTTGGCTCAATTCTGATTTAACATTCTCTAATTCCAGCTTTAATGCTTCTCTGAAAAGCTCTTCTTTGCTTTTAAAATAATAATATATCAGCC
>JAGODS010000253.1 GCA_017998135.1 Bacteroidales bacterium | reverse complement strand
TAATGAAATTGAGAACCGGAAACTTGAAGCTATGACCGAATTAAAAAATCAAATAGCTTTTATGTCTATTGATATTGCTGAAAAAATTATTAAAGAAAATCTTAGCAAAGATCAAAAACAAACAGAATATATTAATAAAATAATTAACGAAATTAACTTCAACTAATAACATCTTAATACCCTCTGCCAAATACACGCTACACGCTACCAAATACCCGCTACCCGATACCAATTACACACTACCCGCTACTCAATACTAAACTATGAATAATATCCGAAATTTTTGCATAATAGCTCATATAGACCACGGTAAAAGTACTCTTGCCGACAGATTACTTGAGTTTACCAATACTGTTAATATGAGCGAACACAATGACCAGGTGCTGGATGATATGGATATTGAAAGAGAGCGTGGAATTACTATCAAAAGCCACGCTATACAGATGGATTATTTTTATAACGGACAAACCTATAAACTTAATCTTATTGACACTCCCGGCCACGTTGACTTTTCTTATGAAGTTTCCCGTTCAATAGCCGCCTGCGAAGGCGCCTTACTTGTTATTGACTCTTCCCAGGGGGTTCAGGCGCAAACTATTTCTAATCTCTATCTTGCTATAAACCACAACCTTGAAATTATTCCTATATTAAATAAAATTGACCTGCCTAATTCAATGCCTGATGAGGTTAAAGAACAGATAATTAGTCTTATCGGCTGCAAAGATGATGATATACTTTATGCAAGTGGTAAAACAGGCGAGGGTGTTGATAAAATTATTGATGCTATTATTAACAGGATACCTGCTCCCAAAGGAGACCCTGAAGCGCCCCTTCAGGCTCTTATCTTTGACTCTGTTTATAACTCTTTCAGGGGTATTGTCGCTTATTTCAGACTTTATAACGGGACTATAAAGAAAAACGATTTTGTCAAATTCGTCAATACCCAAAAAGAATATAATGCTGACGAAATTGGAATACTAAGGCTTAAACCCGAACCGAGAAACATACTGCAGGCTGGTGATGTTGGATATATTATTTCAGGTATTAAAACCTCTAAAGAAGTTAAAGTCGGAGACACCATTACTCACGTTATTAATCCCTGCCCGAAAGCTATTGAAGGCTTTGAGGATGTCAAACCTATGGTATTCGCCGGTATTTATCCCGTTGAAGCAGAAAATTTTGAAGAATTAAGAGAATCGCTTGAAAAACTTCAATTAAACGATGCTTCACTTACCTTTGAACCTGAATCCTCTGCCGCTCTCGGTTTCGGCTTTCGTTGCGGTTTTCTCGGCTTGCTTCACATGGAAATTGTGCAGGAACGATTGGACAGAGAGTTTGATATGGATGTTATTACTACTGTCCCCAATGTTTCTTATAAAGTTTATACTACCAAAGGTGAAATGATGGAAGTTCATAATCCGTCAGGTTTACCTGACCCTACTCTTATTGATCATATTGAAGAACCTTATATTGATGCTGAGATTATTACAAAGACAGAATATATCGGACATATAATTAGTTTAATCATTGAAAAGCGGGGAACTCTTCGAAACCAACTTTATATTTCTAATGACAGGGTAGAAATAACCTGCGAAATGCCTTTGGCTGAAATAGTATTTGATTTCTATGATAAATTAAAAAGTATTTCAAAGGGCTATGCTTCTTTTGATTATCATCAATCTGAATTTAGAAGCTCCAGCCTTGTAAAACTTGATATCTTGTTAAATGGAGAATCTGTTGATGCTCTTTCATCTCTAATCTATCGCGACCACGCTTATAATTTCGGCAGGCGTATGTGCGAAAAGCTTAAAGAATTAATACCAAGACAACAATTTGTAATAGCTATTCAGGCGGCAATAGGCTCAAAAATAATTGCTCGTGAAACTATAAGGGCGGTTCGAAAAGATGTTACCTCCAAATGCTATGGTGGCGACATTACTAGAAAACGTAAACTTTTAGAAAAACAGAAAAAAGGAAAAAAACGTATGAGACAAATTGGTAATGTTGAAATCCCTCAGAGCGCTTTCCTTGCTGTGCTTAAACTTGATTAAATAACTATAAACTCATAATTCATAATTCATAATTCATAATTCATAATATGGCAGAAGATATTTTTAAAAAAGTTATTTCACATAGTAAAGAATATGGTTTTATCTTTCAATCCTGTGAGATTTATGATGGTTTAAGCGCTGTTTATGATTACGGACAATTCGGTGTTGAATTGAAGAATAACATCAGAGCCGCCTGGTGGAAAGCGATGGTACAAATGAATGAGAATATAGTCGGTCTTGATTCAGCTATATTTATGCATCCCCTTGTTTGGAAAGCCTCAGGGCACGTTGACGCATTCAATGACCCTATGATTGATAATAAAGATTCGAAAAAGAGATATAGAGCTGATGACCTGGTTGAAGATTATCTTAATAAGTTGCAGGAAAAGATAAATAAAGAAGTTGAAAAAGCAGCGAAAAAGTTTGGAGCTTCTTTTGATGAGCAAAAATTCCTGACTACCACTACAAGAATAATAGAATATACTCAAAAAATTGAAACAGTTAAACAACGTCTTTACAGCGCTCTTGAAAAAGATAATCTTTCTGAACTCTCAAACCTGATAAATGAACTTGAAATTGCCTGTCCTGTTTCAGGTACCCGCAACTGGACTGATGTTAGACAATTCAACCTGATGTTTGCCACTCAAACAAGTCCGGGCAACGAAGAGGCTAACAGGATATATTTAAGACCTGAAACCGCACAAGGCATCTTTGTTAATTTCCTTAATGTTCAAAAAAGCGGAAGGATGAGAATACCTTTCGGTATAGCTCAAACAGGAAAAGCTTTCAGAAATGAAATAGTAGCCAGGCAATTTATATTCAGGATGCGTGAGTTTGAACAAATGGAAATGCAGTATTTTGTCAAACCAGGCGAAGAGTTACAATGGTTTGAATACTGGAAAGAAGAAAGGATGAAATGGCATCATTCCTTAGGTATTCCAGCTCATAAATATCGCTTCCATACCCACGAAAAGCTAGCACATTATGCAAATGCAGCCTGCGACATCGAATTTGAATTTCCATTTGGGTTCAAAGAACTCGAAGGCATTCATTCAAGAACTGATTTTGACTTATCCGCTCAACAGAAACTATCAGGGAAAAAATTACAGTATTTTGATACTGATACTAATGAAAATTATACTCCTTACGTAGTAGAGACCTCCATAGGACTTGACCGCACTGTTCTTGCAATACTCTGCAATGCCTATACAGAAGAAAAATTACAGGATAATACTGAAAGAGTTGTTATGAAGATACCCGCAGCTTTAGCCCCTCTGAAAGTAGCGATTTTACCTTTGGTAAAAAAAGATACTATGCCTGAAATAGCTCGTAAGATAATGGATACTTTAAAAAGCCGCTTTATGTGTTTCTACGAAGAGAAAGATACAATCGGAAGGCGCTACAGACGTCAGGATGCCATCGGAACTCCTTATTGCATTACAATTGATAATCAGACAATAGAAGACAACACTGTTACCTTGCGGGACAGAGATTCAATGCAACAGGAAAGATATCCGATAGAAAATATATTAACAATTATCACAAATAAATTAACAAATCAATGAGATTATCTTAACTACTCAGCAGTGAAATTTTAGATTTTATATATGGTAAAAACCTTATAAACCTTAGTATAAGCAATGAAAGAAACAAAATCTACCTTATTACATTTTTTATTAACATTTATACATCAAAATAAACTAATAAGGTTGATATATAAAAAAACAAGTTTTATACTAAGGTTAAATCTCGTACTAAGTACCAGGTACCGGGTATTTAGTACTTGGTACTTGATACTTAGTACCTGGTTTTTGATAAGCTCCTGTGTAGAATGGGCGGGCAATCCAAGCACCGCACCACCGGATAATCCAACCAACAATGTTCACCTTCAGAACACTGACTCCTTCAGGCTAAGAATAGCCACTTTTAATGTCAGTTCAGCAGAATACAGCGATTTAATTAAGATATCCAACGCTCTAAAAG
>JAGODS010000252.1 GCA_017998135.1 Bacteroidales bacterium | reverse complement strand
GGCACATTCCCACTTAACAATTCTACAATATAATAAGTAGCATTGTCCGTCGCATTCCAGGTTAAAACAGCTGAGTTCTGAGTAATTTCAGAAGCTGTTAAACCATCCGGTTTCAGGCAGGTTATATAGTTTTGCCCCTGTACAGTCATAACACCTGCAATTAAAACTGTAATCAGGAAAGATAGAATATTTTTCATAATTTAAACTCCTTATTTTTAATTAATTTAAACTGCAAAAATACTAAATTTTTAAATACAAATATTTAAAAAAGATTTTTTTTTAAAAGTACAAATATTTAATAGCTTAAACCAAGAGTAAACTACCTGTTTTGCATAGGAAAATTATCTGTTTTATTTTTAATTCCAATTTGAAAAAATTAGATTATATATCCACGCTATAAGGCGAAGCATCCACGCTTAGTCTTATTTACCCGTTACTCACTACCCGCTACTCTTTACTCACTACCCGCTACTCGCTACTCGCCACCCGCTACTCGCTACCCGCTACCCACTACTCACTACCCGCTACTGTTATATGTTATTATCTTTAGTACGTATTTTTACTTATTTTTTGTTTTTATATAATAAAGAATTAGCTAATTTATCTTTTACCTGAATTAAAATAGTCTTTGAGTGCTTAATATTAGGGAATTAAAGCATAATCTAACTTAGAAGATTAATTTTTTAAGATTTTTTAACAATTTAGTTAAAAAAAGAATATAATAAATTATAAAACAATTTTTTGCAACTTTAAACGAACTAAAAACTCCAAAATAAGTAAAAATACTTAATAAAAATTTAGTACTTTTGTTTTATAAAATAAATAAAAATACTTATTAATATGAGTGATAAATTATCAGATATAATAAAGCCTGGAGTTATTACAGGTCAAGATGTTCAGAAAATTTTTACTGTTGCAAAAAATAATAAATTTGCACTACCTGCTGTTAATGTAATTGGAACAGAATCTGTAAATGCAGTTATGGAAGCTGCCAAAATAGTAAATTCCCCTGTAATTATTCAATTTTCCAATGGTGGAGCTCACTTTTTTGCAGGTAAAGGCTTATCTAATGAAAATGAAAAAGCTGCTATTGCCGGAGGCATTTCCGCTGCTTTACATATTCATCGTTTAGCCGAAATTTACGGCGTTAGAGTTATTCTTCATACTGACCACGCTGCTAAAAAATTATTACCTTGGGTAGATGGCTTACTTAATTATGGTGAAACATTTTATAAAACTTACAATAAACCTCTTTATAGTTCTCACATGCTTGACTTATCGGAAGAGTCACTAATTGAAAATATTAATATTTGCAAGCAATATCTTGAAAGAATGTCAAAATTAGGAATGACTCTTGAAATTGAACTGGGTATTACCGGTGGCGAGGAGGATGGAGTTGACCACTCTGATATTCATAGCTCTAAATTATATACTCAACCTGAAGATGTTGCTTATGCTTATGAAGAACTTGGAAAGATAAGCAATAATTTTACTATAGCTGCTTCCTTTGGAAATGTTCACGGTGTATATAAACCCGGAAATGTTAAACTGGAACCAATAATTTTAAAAAATTCTCAGACTTTTATTAAAGATAAATTCAAAACAAATGACAAGCCTGTGAATTTTGTATTTCACGGTGGCTCAGGCTCAGAAAAGAACCAAATTGCTGAAGCTTTGTCTTATGGAGTTATTAAAATGAATATTGACACCGATACTCAATGGGCAACCTGGGAAGGAGTATTAAAATACTACAAAAAAAATGAAGGTTATTTACAGGGTCAAATAGGCAATCCTGATGGCGATGATAAACCTAACAAAAAATATTATGACCCGAGACAATGGCTCCGTGATGGGCAAAAAAATATGATTGAGCGTCTTAAAATAGCATTTGAAGACCTAAATGCAATTAACAGAAATGAAACCTTAATTTAAATTATTATCTCTTTTATTTTCTTTTACTTATATTATTTTATATTCTATAATCATAAATTATAGATAATTTTGTACTTTTTTAAAACTAAATTTTAAATAAAATATGACATCATTAAGACAAAAAACCTTAGATTTAAAGAAACGAATGCAAAGTGCATTGCAGGGAGGAGGAGAAAAAGCAGTTGAAAAACAGGTTTCTATGGGAAAAATGACCGCGAGAGATCGTATAATTTCTATTTTAGACCCTAAATCCTTTCAGGAATATGATATGTTTGTAGAACATGCAGGAAAAGACTTTGATATGGATAAAAAACAATTGCCCGGCGATGGAGTCGTAACTGGAACAGGCACTTTGAACGGTCATCCGGTTTGTATTTTTGCGCAGGATTTTACAGTAGCAGGAGGCTCTTTAGGATTAATGCATGCGAGAAAGATTACTAAAATAATGGATATCGCAGTTAAATTACAAGTTCCTCTAATAGGTATTAATGATTCCGGTGGTGCTCGAATTCAGGAAGGAGTTAATTCGCTTGCTGGTTATGGAGAAATATTTTTCAGGAATACTACCTGTTCCGGTGTAATACCTCAGATATCTGTCATTTTAGGACCTTGTGCCGGAGGAGCTGTTTACTCACCAGCACTAACAGATTTTGTATTTGTTGTTGATAAAATATCCAAAATGTTTATTACCGGTCCTGAGGTCATTAAAACCGTTCTTGGCGAAGAAATTTCAATGGAAGATTTGGGAGGAGCCAGAATTCAGGCAGAAATATCAGGTAATGCTCATTTTTTCAGTGAAAGCGAAAAAGAATGCTTTGATCAAATAAAAAAATTGTTTTCTTTTATACCATGGAATAATAGTAAAAAAGCAGATCCTTTTCCAAGAAAACAACCTAAAAATAAACTGTTTGATATTGAAAAAATTATACCTGCTGACCCAAGCCTACCTTACGATGTAACTACAGTTATAAAAGCAATAGCGGATGATTCCGACTTTCTTGAAATTCATAAATATTTTGCTAAAAATATAGTAGTGGGCTTTGGCAGACTAAATGGGGACACAGTTGGTTTCGTTGCTAATCAACCGCAGTATTTAGCCGGCGTTCTTGATATTGATGCTTCTGATAAAGCTGCAAGATTTATAAGGTTCTGCAACGCTTTTAACATCCCACTCATTACGCTGGTAGATTTACCCGGATATTTACCCGGTGTGGACCAGGAACATGGAGGAGTTATCAGACACGGAGCGAAAATATTATATGCTTATTCGGAAGCTACAGTTCCAAAACTTACTGTTATTCTCAGAAAAGCTTATGGAGGCGGTTATATTGCAATGTGTTCAAGACATTTAAGAGCTGATTTTGTTTTTGCATGGCCTACTGCTGAAATAGCCGTTATGGGTCCTGAAGGTGCCGCTAATATTATCTTCAAAAAAGAAATTACTGAAGCCGAAAATCCTGATGAAATGCGCAAAAAGAAAATTGCCGAATACAAAAAGAAATTTGCTAATCCTTATGTAGCTGCAGCTTTCGGTTATATTGATGCTGTCATTGAACCTCAGGAAACCCGAAACAGCCTAATTCATTCTTTAAACATTTCCTCTCAAAAGAAAGAAATAAGACCTAAGAAAAAACACGGAATTCCGCCATTTTAATTTCTTTTTCTTAGAAGATTAACAACCTGCTCAGTTTAATACATTTAATTTTTTTTATTAATTAATAAAGCTATATGAAAGCTAATGATTCAAAAACAGATTTAATTGATTTTAATGTTGACTTTACTCTATATAAAACTCAATTGACAAAGAAATTTATTAACCGTAAACCTTATAAACCAGTTAATCTGAAACAGATTTACTCTTTTATACCAGGAACTATAAAAAAAATATATGTAAATGAAGGCGATACGGTTAAAGCTGGTGATAAATTGCTTGTTTTAGAAGCTATGAAAATGAAAAATGATATTATTACTGAAATTAACGGAACTGTGAATAAAATAAATGTGAAGATTAACGAAAAGGTTAACAATAAACAAATATTAATTGAACTTAAATAAAGAGTAATAGTTATAAATTAATACTCTATGCTGGTAAAAACTTATGGTGGAGCTGTTCAGGGG
>JAGODS010000014.1 GCA_017998135.1 Bacteroidales bacterium | reverse complement strand
ATTTAGATATTTTATTAAAAGTACACATTATTTTTAAATAATTTATATTTGCAGTTTTTAAGCAATCATAAATACAGTTATGACATTAATAAAATCAATTTCAGGAATTAGAGGAACTATAGGAGGTTCTGAAGGCTTAGGTTTAACTCCACCTGATATTGTTAAGTTTTGCTCAGCTTACTATCAATTTTTAAAAACTGAGAATTTGCAAAAACAAATGACAATAGTTATTGGAAGAGATGCAAGAATATCAGGGGAGATGGTCAATCGTATCGTTTCAGGCTCATTAATAAGTATGGGTGCCAATGTTATTGATTTGGGATTATCAACAACGCCAACAGTTGAGATGGCAGTTAAAGACCTGAAAGCAGATGGTGGTATTATTATCACTGCTAGCCATAATCCTAAAAACTGGAATGCTCTTAAGCTTCTCAATGCAGAAGGTGAATTTTTATCAGAAGCAGATGGAAAAACTCTTTTAGATATTGCTGAAAAAGGAGACTTTAATTTTGCAGAAGTTGAAAATCTTGGTAGTTATACAACAAATGAAAAAGCTATTGAAAGACATATTGAACAAATTCTAAATCTAAAACTTGTAGATATTGAAGCAATAAAAAAAGCTAATTTTAAGGTTGCGATAGATTGCGTCAATTCTACGGGCTCTCTTGCATTGCCGATGCTACTTACAGCGCTAAATGTTATAAGAATAGAAAAACTTTATTGCGATCCTGATGGAAAATTTCCTCATAATCCCGAGCCTTTGCCCGAAAATTTAAATGAACTATCAAAAGTAATAGTTAGTTCTAAGGCTGATGTTGGATTTGCGGTTGACCCAGATGTGGACAGACTTGCTATTATTTGCGAAAACGGAGATATGTTCGGTGAAGAATACACGTTAGTTTCTGTATCAGATTATATACTTTCTAATAATAAAGGCAACACAGTTTCAAACTTATCTTCAACAAGAGCACTAAAAGATATAACAGAAAAAGCAGGAGCTAAATATTATGCATCTGCTGTCGGAGAAGTTAATGTTGTTAAATTGATGAAAGAAAAAAAGGCTGTAATTGGAGGTGAAGGAAATGGCGGAATTATTTATCCCGAATTGCATTATGGCAGGGATGCTCTGGTTGGTATCGCTTTATTTCTTTCACATTTGGCTAAATCAGGTAAAAAATGCTCAGAACTAAGAACAACTTATCCACAGTATTTTATTTCCAAGAACAAAATAGAACTGCCTGCTGAAGCTAATGTTGATGATATAATCAATAAGTTAAAAAACAAATATTCAAAGCAACCTGCTAATTATATTGATGGTCTTAAAATAGAATTTGATAAAGAATGGGTTCATCTTCGCAAATCTAATACAGAGCCGATAATTCGTATTTATTCAGAAAGTGACTCTATGCAGAAAGCTTATCACCTTGCTAATAAGCTTATAGATGATATCAAAGAAATAATGATTAATAATGATTAATAATTGGTGTTTATCCATAAATTTAATTTTGTATAATGTTTCACATTTGCAAAATGTGAAACATTTAATTTAATTTGCAAAAATGGATATTTAATTAATTAAAAAAGATAAAATAAAGAAAAACAACCAGCTTCAATGATTTATTTTGATAATGCAGCGACCACCGAAATAAGTTATGAATTATGCAAAAGTATTGATATCTTAAATTACAACTATTTTGGTAATGGTTCTTCGGTTTATAGCATTGGTCGGGAAAGCAGAGTGCTTATTGAAGAATCAAGAAAAAAAATATCTAAACTTTTGAATGTAAATTCATCGGATATAATTTTTACTTCGGGAGCTACAGAATCTATCAATACGGTTATTCATAATGCAGCATTCGGTTTGCAGGTTAAAAATATTATTACCAGTCCAATAGAGCATAAAGCTGTTATTAATTCGCTCAGTTTTTATGAAAGTATAGGTTGTTTTAAAATTGATTATGTTAGACTAAATGAAAAGGGGATAATTGATTTTTCGCATCTTGAAGCCTTGTTAAGCAGGGGAAATAACCAGTTGGTAGTATTGATGCACGCTAATAACGAAATCGGAAATCTGCTCCCACTAAAAGATTGCTCAGAACTATGCAGTAAATACAAAGCCTTCTTTTTTACGGATATGGTTCAGAGTATTGCTAAGTATCAAATTAATTTAGCAGCTACACCTGTTAGTTTTGCAGTTGCTTCGGCGCATAAATTTCACGGACCCAAAGGCATTGGTTTTTTATATAAAGCAAAAGGAGTAAAATTTATACCTCTTATTCGTGGCGGTGACCAGGAAAATGAGAAAAGGGCAGGTACCGAAAACCTTGTTAATATTGTAGCTATGGCTTCAGCATTTGAAGAGGAATATATAAAGCATAAAAGCAACTTTGAGTATATATCCTCACTTAAGGAGTATTTTATAAAAAAAATAAAAGAAACATTCAAGAATGTTATATTTAACGGCACTTGCGAAAATTCAGGCTTATATAACCTTGTAAACATATCTTTTCCTAAAAGTCAAAAAACTGAAATGCTGGTAGAACAACTTGACCTAAAAGGGATAGCTGTTTCCGGCGCCAGTGCCTGTCAGGGTGGCGAAACCTCTTATGTGCTTAAAGCTATTGGGACTCCCTATAATACTGTAGCATTACGTTTTTCTTTTAGCAAAAATAATACTGAGGATGAAATAGATAAAACTTTAAAAGTGCTAAAAAAAATATTGAACTAAAGTTGTAATTTTATGAAAAAAGCAAAGAAAAAAAATCATACTAAAATCAAATACAAAAAAGTTAATATTAAATTGTCAGCATCGCAGGTTAATAGAATCGATTTTGCTTGCAAAACAAATAAAATTACAAGAAATAAATTTATAAAAAATGCTATAAAAAAACATATTGAAGCTTATGATTTTAATGCTGATAATCTGACTGCTTCCGAAAGATACCTTAAAGAAAACCAACTCCAGCTTTATTTGCCCGAATAATATAACACCTAACATCCATACTCAATACTTCATACTTCATACTTAATACTCAGTATGTTTCGGTTTAAACCATTGTTGGGCAATAAAAGTCGGGATTACTGCGCTGGCAACGACAACTCCCACAAGAACCGAATATTGCGCCTGATTAATATATCCTGCCTGGAGTCCAAACATACTTGATATAGTGCCGAATGTTAAGCCAGTACTCATTAATAAAGTTGTATAAGTACTTCCTGCAGGTATATATTTTTTTGCAAAAAAATAAACTCCAGCAAATTTAGCAATGATTTTTAATGCAAATAAGATAATAAACAATACGAAGGAGCTTAAAATTAAAGTATAGCTTATTTTCATACCGCCAACAATGAAAAATAAGGGTGTTATTATTGCATAAGCTACAGTTCTTAATTTGATGCCAATTTTACTTGTCTTGCGTTGCTCTTTAAAGTGTTTTGACATTAATATTCCTAAAATAAATGCGGGTAATATTGCGTGTCCTTCTCCTAATTTGGCAAAGTAAATAAATATTAATAAAACAAGAAAAATAAATTTAATTTCAGGTTCAATCATTTTGCCTGACATTCTTTTATTACGTAATATAAATAAAGAAAAGCGATTTATTAAAATTATCAATACAATTGAAACTGCATAAAACAAAGCAGTATATAAATCTGGTTTGATGAAAATAACAGATAATGCAATTGCTGTCCCTATATCAGTAATAAATGTAGCCGCCATAATCATTTTACCAATTTCCAATTTATTTAGACCTGTTTCAACAAGCACTGAATATACAACAGCGAGTGAAGTAGTGGAAAGTGCTATGCCCGCTATGAGAGAAGCATTTACGCTCCATTTAAGTAAGAATAGGACGTAAGCTACAACGAGAAGAAAGGGCGTTATAAAGGAGAAAAAACCGATAAGAAAATTAACTTTAAACTTGTCTTTCATCAGTTTGATATCAATCTCTGTACCTGCAAGAAAAGTAAGTATTATGCCACCGAAGCCTGCAAGATAAGTCATCCAGCCTTGCGTTTCTAAGCCAAGATTACCAGCTATTGAGCCGAGTAATATTTCAATTATGGCAACAGAAATGCCTAAACGTAAGGAAATAAGGCTTGCAATAAAAACTATTAAACCTACTATTAAGGGAATTAATTCTATATTCATAATAAATAACTTCTTTAATTTATTGATTAATAAAAGTAGGAGTTATCAGCTTTACAAGCATTTAAAGGCGAACTCCATCGCCTCTATTTTAACTGTAAAGAAACTTTAAAAAAATATGTTAATTTATTTATAATGATAAAATAAATGAATTAATTTGAATAATATTTCTATATTAAATTGCAGGCTGTTTGGGTGTGTTAGATTTATACAAACCAATGGATTTTGAATCGAAGTTGTTAATATAAGAGCTTTTTTGAATTATTTCGGCTTCGGAAATATTTATAAATAGTTCAGCGGAATTTCTAAATTTTATATCTTCATTGGCATCAAACAGAAGTAAATAGGACATAATTATATTAGCAGCAATCTCCACTAGCCTGCGAGAATGAAAATCAAGATATTCATTATCCTTAGCAGCAACTACTTTATTAACTGAATTAATATAAATATCGGTTAATTCAACTAATTTAAGCTTTAGAAAATCATATTCAGGATTAAGTTCTATATTTTCGTATTCTTTAATTTTATTGAGAAAAGCGCCATTAGTAACGCCTTTAATTGCAGCTATCACCTGTAATTGTGTTGTTCCTTCATAGATAGATGTTATACGTGCATCGCGATAAATTCTGGAAATTGGAAAATCTCGCATAAAACCTGTCCCTCCATGGATTTGAAGGGAGTCATAAGCTATCTGATTGCAATATTCGCTGCTAATGGCTTTAAGCATTGGAGTATATACATCAGCGAGCTTTTGATAATATCGCATTTCTCCCTTTTCGTCTGCTTCAAGTTTTCTCTCTTTTTCAATATAAATATAAGCTTTGTACATATCAACAAAACGAGTAGTTTCATAAAGCAAACATCTGATAGCGTCAAGACGGACTTTAATATTGGTTAGCATCTCGTAAACCTGCGGAAAATCAATAATTTTTTTCCCAAACTGTTCACGTTCATTTGCATATTTTAAGGCTTCGCGATAAGCAGCTTCAGCAATTCCGACTGACTGTGCGCCAATACCAAGGCGAGCAGCGTTCATCAAGGACATAACATATTTAATAAGTCCGAGTTTACGTTCTCCAATAAGCTGAGAAGGAGTATTGGTAAAAACAATTTCGCAGGTAGGCGACCCTATAATACCGAGTTTATGTTCAATACGTCTTATTTTTATGGTTTCGTCTCTGTGAAGTAAAAAAAGCGACAAGCCTCTTCCATCTTTGGTACCTTCTTCACTGCGAGCCAGAACTAAAAGAATATTACCGCCTCCATTGGTTATAAATCGTTTAACACCATTAAGTAACCATACCTTTTTATTTTCATCCCAGGTAGCCTTTAACTGAACAGCCTGTAAATCGGAACCTGCATCTGGCTCGGTAAGTACCATCGCTGCAGTATATCCTTTAGAGAATAATGGCAGGTATTCCTTATGCAATTCTTCCCCAGCAAATTCGTGTATTGTTTCAGCGCAGTCCTGTAAACCAAAAATATTGGCAAAACCGGCATCAGCACGTGATATAATCTCGGCTGCCATTATATATATAGTAAGGGGCATATTTAAACCGTTATAAATACGAGGCAATGAAAAGCCCATCATACCTGCTGACATTAGCGCATCAATATTTTTCTTAGTTCCTTCAGCATATTTTACACGGTTATTAATTAGCTCAGGACCTTTATCATCAACATATTCCGCATTAGGTGCTACAATATCGGCAGCAATTTCTCCTAAAATTTCAAGTATCTTATCATAACTGTCCAATGCATCTTCAAAGTCAATAGGTGCATAATCGCATTTGTCTTTATTTTCAAAGTTTTTTTCTTTAAGTTTTACTATTTTTTTTAATAAAGGGTGAGATAAATAATACTTTAACGCTTCATTGTCTCTATAATAATTTGCCATATAACTAATTATTGAATTGTTGAATTATTTAATTTTAGATTTAGTTGTTTATTAGTTTTCAATTTAAGAAATTGCTATTTAGAGTTTTTCTTATAATATTTAATCATTTTAGGGATAATATCTGAAATATCGCCTATAATAGTAAAATCAGCAATTTTATTAATGGGAGCATCAGGGTCAGAATTAATAGATATTATTTGGGCAGACTGGTCCATACCAGCTCTGTGTTGAACTGCACCTGAGATACCGCAGGCTATATAAAGTTTGGGTCTGACTGTAATACCCGTTTGTCCGATTTGTCTCTCGTGCTCAATAAAACCTGCGTCAACGGCTGCCCGAGACGCCCCGACTTCAGCACCTATCTGATTAGCAAGTTCATATAAAAGAGCGAAGTTTTCTTTGGAACCAACACCATAACCCCCGGACACAATAATCTGAGCTGCTTTGATATTAATTTTTTGCGGTTCTATATGTCTTTCTATAATTTTAGCAATAAAATCGGTTTCGTTAAGATACTTATCAACTTCAAGTCTAATTATTTTGCCCTTATATTCTTTGCTAAAGATTTCTTTTTTCATAACTCCTTCCCTGACAGTAGCCATTTGTGGCTTAGTTTCGGGATTAATAATAGTAGCTACTATATTGCCGCCAAAAGCTGGACGTATCTGGTAAAGGAGGTCTTTATAAATTGTACCTGTTTTATTCTCAGTATGGTCGCCAATTTCAAGTCCTGTGCAATCTGCTGTAAGTCCGCAACGAAGAGCTGAAGCTACACGGGGCGCCAAATCTCTACCTACAGGTGTAGCGCCGAATAAGGCTACCTGTGGTTTAATTTCTTTAAAAAGATTAATTATGATTAAGCTGTGGGGTAGTGTTGAATAAGGAAAAAGTCGTTTATCGTCAGCTACATAAATATTATCAGCACCAAAAGGAAATATAAGGTTTTCAATTTTAAAATTAATAGGTCCTGCAATTACAGCCTCAAGCTGGCAGTCAAGACGAGTAGCAATTTTTCTGCCCTTTGACAATAACTCAAGACTAACATCAGCTACTTCACCTTCCTCTGTTAATTCGCAATATACTATTACATTATTCATAAAATATATTTAATTGATATTTGTTAATTGTTATTAATAATAGTTCACTAAAAAATATGTCTGTCAATAAGGTCTTTCATTAATGCGTCAATATCTGCATCATCAGAACTAATAACCTTAGCTTCTTTATGTTGAAAAACGACATTTTCTATTTTTTTTACTTTAGTGGGTGAGCCAGAGATACCGAGTTTTTCAGTATCAGCCAGTATATCTGCAGCCGACCATTCGTCTATTTTAAGATAAGGCTTTTCATTAGTCATACCAATATAATCTCTCGTTTCAGCCTGCATTTCAGAGATAGTTCTGCTATGTTTATATTTCATTAATAATTTGCCATTACGAGGTCTGCATGCTGGAGCAGAACTGTGAACAGTAACCAGTATTGGGAGATTAATTTGCACAGTTTCAACCCCTCTCTCTAATCTTCGTTTTATTGTAATAGATGTTTCATTAACATCAACAATTTCTTCTGAATAAGTAATTTGCGGAATACCCAGCTTTTCGGCTGTTTGAGGACCTACCTGTGCGGTATCTCCGTCAATAGCTTGTCTGCCGCAAATAACAAGATTGTAAGGACTAAGTTTTTTAACTGCACAGGAAAGCGCGTAAGAAGTAGCCAGCGTATCAGAACCTGCAAGCTTTCTGTCAGTTATAAGATACCCCTTGTCAGCACCTCTGTATAACGATTCTCTGATAATTTCGGCAGCACGAGGAGGTCCCATTGTCAGAATTATTATTTCTGAACCAGGTATCCTGTCTTTTATACTAAGAGCTAATTCAAGAGCATTGAGATCTTCCGGGTTGAAAATTGCTGGAAGCACAGCTCTGTTAACTGTTCCATCTTCTTTCATTGCATCTTTGCCTACGTTCCTGGTATCAGGAACCTGTTTGGCAAGTAAGACTATTCTAAACGCCATTCGTAAAAATTTTTATTTTTTTTGGGGGTGCAAATATATATTTTTTTTTTGTAGTGAATAGTCTGAGCAAATAAACCAAATAGGTTTTAAAGAGCATTGGATTTTTCAACCATATTTGCTAAAAACCAATCTTTTCGGAAGTAATAAAATAAATTCACATTATTTAACAGTAGTATTTGTTTATAATTCTATAATTTTGCATATTTAATTTTATTAAAATGAACGACGGAAATAACATACTTCATAATATAACTCAAAATGAGTATAAGTATGGTTTTACAACTGATATAGAGACAGAATATGCAGCTTTAGGATTAAACGAAGATATAGTCAGATATATATGGGAGAAAAAAAATGAGCCTGATTGGATGTTGGAAAAAAGATTACAGGCTTACAATATCTGGCTTGGAATGAAAGAACCTCGTTGGGCGCATATTAAATATCCACAAATTAATTATCAGGACATATATTATTATGCTTCTCCAAAACAAAAATTAAATGATGATGGTAAAAAAGAAATAGATCCTGAATTAAAAAAGACTTTTGATAAATTGGGCATTTCCCTTGAAGAACAAATGAGATTATCAGGAATAGCAGTAGATGCTGTTATGGATAGTGTTTCAGTAAAAACCACTTTTCAGGAAACACTCTCAAAACTGGGTATAATCTTTTGTTCAATGAGCGAGGCATTGCAAAAGCATCCTGATTTAGTAAAAAAATATCTTGGTAAAGTAGTACCAACCTCTGATAATTTTTTTGCAACTCTTAATACTGCTGTCTTTAGTGATGGTTCTTTTTGTTATATTCCAAAAGGAGTTCGTTGTCCAATGGAGCTTTCAACTTATTTCAGAATAAATGCCAAAAACACAGGTCAGTTTGAAAGAACTCTTATAGTAGCAGACGAAGGTAGTTATGTCAGTTATCTTGAGGGATGTACAGCACCTCAGAGAGATGAGAATCAACTACACGCTGCAATAGTAGAGATTATAGCTGAAGCAAATGCAGAAGTAAAATATTCTACAGTTCAGAACTGGTATCCAGGTGATAAAGAGGGAAGGGGAGGTATATACAATTTTGTTACTAAGAGAGGTTTATGCAGGGGTAAAAATTCAAAGATTTCCTGGACTCAAGTAGAAACAGGTTCTGCTATAACCTGGAAATATCCAAGTGTTATTCTTTTAGGGGATAATTCAGTTGGTGAATTTTATTCTGTCGCAGTTACAAATAATAAACAGCAGGCTGATACAGGCAGCAAGATGATACATATAGGCAAAAATTCAAAAAGTACAATAATATCCAAAGGTATTTCAGCAGGTTTTAGTAATAATTCATATAGGGGGCTTGTTAAAGTGATGAAAAATGCTGAAAATGCAAGAAATTATACGCAATGCGACTCTTTATTAATGGGGGATAAATGCGGGGCTCATACTTTTCCTTATATTGATGTTTCAAATAAAACAGCCATTGTAGAACACGAAGCTACAACATCAAAAATTTCTGAAGACCAGTTATTTTATTGCAGACAAAGAGGAATTAACAGCGAGACGGCAATAGGTCTTATTGTTAATGGTTATGCAAAAGAAGTTTTGAATAAACTGCCTATGGAATTTGCTGTTGAAGCCCAGAAATTATTATCTATAAGCTTAGAAGGAAGTGTTGGGTAATATGAAAATATGGCAATTTGGAAAATTGAAAATTTGATAATAAATAAATCTATAAATTTATAACCTAAATTCAACAATTATAATATGCTAAGTATAAAAAATCTAAGAGTTAGTATTAATGGAAAAGAAATCATTAAAGGTTTAAATCTTGAAATTAAAAAAGGAGAAGTTCATGCAATAATGGGACCTAATGGTTCTGGAAAAAGCACTTTAGCTTCAGCATTAGCTGGAAGAGAAATTTTTGAAATTACTGAAGGAGAAGTTTTATTTGAAGGAGCTAATCTTTTGTCTCTAAGTCCTGAAGACAGAGCAAGAAAAGGTATTTTTCTGGGTTTTCAATATCCTGTTGAGATACCAGGAGTTAATATGATGACTTTCATTAAAACAGCAGTTAATGAAGTAAGAAAGTCTAAAGGTCTGACAGCTCTAACAGGCAAGGATTTTCTCGCCCTTGTAGAAGAGAAAAAAACTATAGTTGAAATTGATAAAAAACTAACTAATCGTTCCGTTAATGAGGGATTCTCAGGAGGCGAAAAAAAACGAAATGAAATATTCCAAATGGCAATGCTTGAGCCCAAATTAGCTATACTTGATGAGACAGATTCAGGTCTTGATATTGACGCATTAAGGATAGTCGCCAATGGAGTTAATAAATTAAGAACACCTGAAACTTCGGCAATTGTAATAACTCATTATCAGAGGCTACTTGATTATATTGTACCTGATTTTGTGCACGTTTTATATAATGGTAGATTGATTAAATCAGGAGGGAAAGAGCTCGCACTTGAGCTTGAAATTAAAGGCTATGACTGGTTAAAAAAGGAAATAGATTAACAATTTTTCTGACTTCTTAAATATAATATTTTTAAATGGAAGATATATTAAAACAAAAATTCATTTCTGAATTTAATAATAATAAGGATATCATACTGTCAGGCTCAAATGGTAGCTTTAGTAAATATAAGATTAAAGCTTTTGAACATTTTATTGAAAAAGGATTACCTGATAAAACTGATGAAAACTGGCGTTATTCAGATTTAAATAAAGTTATTTTACTTGAATTTGTTGGTCTTTTTGAAAGACCTGTTGAAGACTTACAATTTAAGGATATTTTTAAATGTGATGTTCCTCAATTAAATTCAATATTTTTACAAATTGTTAATGGCTGGTTTCCTCAAACTGATAAAAATCTTACTATTCATAAAAATGGTATGATTACAGGAAGCTTTGCTGCCGCTATAAAAGAATATCCTGAACTTGTAGAAAAACATTATAAAAATGCAAATCAAAAAAATCATAATGGTTTGGAACATTTGAATACTGCTATAGCTAATGACGGTTTTTTTATTTATGTGCCGGATAATATAATTGTTGAGCAGCCTGTTCAGGTCGTCAATATTGTTTATTATAAAGAAGATCTTAATATTTTTCAGCGTAATCTCGTTATAACAGGTAAAAATTCTAAAATTCAGCTTGTTATATGCGACCATTCTATGTATTTTAATAAAAGTTTCATTAATTCCTATACACAAATTATTGCTGAGCCAAATTCGGTTGTTGACTACAACAAACTACAAAATTACAGTAATATTACAAGCCAATACAATAGTACTGAAATTTTTCTGAAACGAGATAGCAGGGTAATATCTAACATACTTACATTACACGGCGGTTTTACAAGAAATGATATTAAAGTATCTTTAGAAGAACCTAATGCAGAGGTAAAACTTAATGGGCTTTATCTGATGGACAGGGTTCAGCATATTGATAATTTTACTTATATAGAGCATAAAGTTCCGCATTGTAGTAGTAATGAGAAATATAAAGGCATCCTTGATGATAAGGCAACAGGTGCTTTTAATGGTAAAATTTTAGTAGAACCTGATGCTCAAAAAACTAATGCCTTTCAGATAAATAAAAATATCTTACTTACTGAAAATACTACTATCAATACAAAACCTCAATTAGAAATTTATGCCGATGATGTTAAATGTTCACACGGCGCTACTATTGGTCAATTGGATGATAACGCAATGTTTTATTTACGTTCAAGAGGAATTAGTCAGGCTGAAGCGAGAATGTTACTAATGTACGCGTTTGCTTATGAAGTAATTAAAGAAATAAACATTGAGCCATTAAGAGAAAGAATTGATGACCTTGTTTCAAAAAGATTACGTGGAGAGATGTCAAGATGCAACCATTGCGCTATCAGATGCAGTTAGTTTTAATTTTTATTTAATTATATCTTGAAAATTTATTTACTCTTTTTATAATAATAATAATCTTTGCAAAAAGTTTTTATTTTTGCAAAATGAATGATAAGATAATAATACTTGATTTCGGTTCTCAATATACGCAGCTTATAGCCCGTAAAGTAAGAGAACTTAATGTCTTCTGTGAAATTTATCCATTTAATAAAAATTTTGATTTGGATAATACAATTAAAGGCATTGTTCTTTCTGGCAGTCCTTTTTCAGTTAAGGATAAAAAGGCTCCTGTAATTGATTTATCAAAATTCAGAGGAAGATTACCTATACTTGGAATTTGTTATGGGGCTCAACTTATTGCAGATTTATCAGGGGGCAAGGTAATGGCATCTGAGGTTAGAGAGTATGGCAGGGCTAATTTGATGCAAATTAATAATGAAGACAAACTGTTTAATAATGTTCCTGTTAACTCACAGGTATGGATGTCGCACGGAGACACTATTAGCGAATTGCCTGGTAACTTTTGCATTACTGCAGGAACAAAAGAAGTAAAGATTGCAGGATTTAAAATTGATAATGAAGATACTTATGGCATCCAGTTTCATCCTGAAGTATATCATACTACCGAAGGTAAATTATTACTTAAAAATTTTCTACTTAATATATGTAAGCTAAAATCCGATTGGACAGCAGGAAGTTTTATTGATGCAACTATTAGAAATCTTAAGGAGACAATTAAAAATGAAAAAGTAGTTCTCGGACTGTCAGGAGGCGTTGACTCTACAGTTGCTGCTGTACTTTTAACTAAAGCAATTTCAGATAATTTATATTGCATCTTTGTGGACAATGGTCTTTTAAGAAAAGATGAATTTCAGCAGGTGTTGAATTCATATAAAGATATGGGTTTAAATGTAACAGGTGTGGATGCAGGTACCTTTTTTATCAATGCTCTTAAAGGTATAAGTAACCCCGAAGAGAAACGCAAAATAATAGGTGCTACTTTTATTAAAGTGTTTGATGATGAAGCTCATAAAATTAAAGATGTAAGCTGGTTGGCTCAAGGTACAATATATCCTGATGTTATTGAATCCGCTTCTGTTAATGGTCCTTCTGCCACTATAAAATCTCATCATAATGTTGGCGGATTGCCTGATTTTATGAAACTTAAAATTGTAGAACCTTTGAAATTTTTATTTAAAGATGAGGTTAGAAGAGTAGGGAAGGAGTTAGGTATTAACGAATATTTTCTTAATAGGCATCCATTTCCGGGTCCAGGTTTAAGTATCAGGATTATTGGCGATATTACCGAAGAAAAAATAAAATTATTACAAGAAGTTGATAATATATTTATTCAAGGTCTCAAAAATTTTAATTTATATGATAAAATATGGCAGGCTGCTGCAATATTATTACCAGTTCAGACTGTTGGCGTGATGGGTGATGAACGTACTTATCAAAATGTTGTTGCTCTCAGAGCGGTTAGTTCTACTGATGGTATGACTGCTGATTGGGTACATCTTCCTTATAATTTTATGGCTTTTATTTCTAATGAAATTATTAATAAGGTTAAAGGAGTTAACAGGGTCGTTTACGACATAAGTTCAAAACCTCCTGCTACAATTGAATGGGAATGATTTTTTATAATACTTAATACTCATTTTATTTGAAACCTATCTTTTTCATATTATCTTATATTTTCTTAATAACGGGAAGCATTTTATTAGCTCAAGAACCCATTAAAATAGAAAATAAAGCTACTAAAATTGAAATAATTAATGGTAAAAAATATTATATTCATACAGTTCTTAAAGGGCAAACCTTATATTCTATAGCCAAAGCATACAATATTAGTGTTGATGAAATAATTAAAGAAAATCCGGATGCTAAAAAATCTTTAGCCCTTGAACAAAAACTTAAAATTCCTGTTATTGGAAATAATAAACAAATTGTTACTGAAAAATCATATACTAAAGCTCCCCCCGTTACTTCTGTTAAGAAAGACTCTTTTATTTATCATACAGTTAAGCCCAAAGAGACTCTTTATGGTATTTCTAAAAGATATAATGTAACTGTTGATGAAATTAAAGCAGTTAATCTTGATGCAGATATGAATATACAACCTGGACAAATTATTAAAATCCCTTTTCATCCTAATGATAATCAAGAAACCAAGAGGTCCTTTTTCAGGAATATATTTAAAAAAGAACCTAAACCTACTATAATTCAGGATACTAACAGCTTGGTTAAGAATAAAGATACTACAACATTCAACATTCAACATTCAACATTCAACATTCAACATTCAACTCAGCCCTGCAAAGAAATTTATTCATCAGAACGCTTTAATATCGCCTTATTTATTCCTTTATACTTAGAGGAAATTGAAAATATTATTACAGAAGATAAACATAATGAACTAAAAGCTCAGGCATCTTACAGATCGCTTGCTATGATACAATTTTATGAAGGTGCTATGCTCGCTTTTGATTCTCTTAAAAATTTAGGATTAAATGCAAGATTTTTTGTTTATGATATGCCAAATGATAGTAATTCCTTAAAAAATATTCTTAAGAAACCCGAGTTTGATATTATGAATATTATTATATGTCCTCAATATAAAAAAATTCTTTCTCCTTTATTAAATTTTGTAAAAAATAACAATACAAAACTTATAACAAGCTCTTCTTTTAGTCCTATTTTTTTGAATAACTATACTAATATATATGAGACTCAACCATCAATGCAATTGCAGATTAGCGGTTTGATTAATTTTGTTTTTAATAAATATATTAAAGATAATATTTTAGTTCTTTTCCAGTCAAATAATGCAAATGAAAAAAAGAAATTTGAACTCTTCAAAAATTTAATACACGATACTTTAACCAATAAATATAAAGCTTTTGATATTAGCAATAATGGTTTAAGCCAATTGATGCAAAATCTTTCAGGTGATAAGAACAATATTATTATTTGTTTTATTGATGGGGAATTAACCGTTTCCAACACTTTCAGAATTTTAAATAACAGTTCTGCTTCCAAAAATTTAATTCTTTTTGGAAATCAAAATTGGGAGCGTTACCAGAGTGTTGAATTAGATTATTTTAATAAATTTAATGTTCATTTTTGCAATAATAATTTTATAGACTATTCTGATAATGATGTTAAACAATTTATAAAAACATTTAGACAAACTTATAAAACAGAGCCGAATATAAATGCATATCAGGGTTTTGATATTTGTTTTTTCTTTTCTTCAGCTCTTTATAAATATGGTTTGAATTTTTCTAATTGTCTGAACTTAATTAATCCGCCTCTTTTAACAGGGAGCTTTAAATTTAAAAAAACTGAGAAAAATTGTTTTTATAATACCTATATCAGTATTTATAAATACAGTGATTATAAATTGCAGAATGCTGATAAATAATATTTTAAAATACTCAATACCAAGTACAAAGTACAAAGTACCAAGTACTAAGTACTCAATTATAAATAAATATAAATTATTCATTCTCCTTATTTTGAGCCTATCTTTATTTTACTGTAATGAAAATGATAAGAATAAGAAAAACTTTAATAAGATCTCAATTAAGAGGTATGAATATGATTTGTTTAATTTAGATTTGAATAAGCTAAGCAAAGACTTAAGTGCAATTAAAAATAAATATCCTGTTTTTCTATCAGAAAACAACCTTGACAGCGTCGCTCTAAAGCCCCTTCGTGATTATTTAACCGACCCTTTTATCAATGAATTATATAAGGTTACTATTAAACAATATCCTGAGCTTTCTGACATTGAAAAGCAAATATCTGATGCGTTAAATAATTATCTGACTTTTTTTCCTGATAAAAATTTACCATCTGTTTACTCATATATTTCCGGACTTGATTATGACAAACCTGTTAAATATGATTTATCTTATAATTCTTTAATTATCGCATTAGATATGTATCTTGGAACCAATTCCGACTATTATATTAAATTACGATTGCCTGCTTATAAAAGAGCCGGATATAATAAAGAATTTATTGTTAATGATTGTATTACGGAATTAGCTCTTCAATGCCAGGCAAGTTATAATGCTTCTATGCTTCTTGACTATATTATCCAATATGGGAAAATATTGTATTTCAAAAAATTATGTATAGCTAATTTAAGTGATGAGTTAAATATGCTCTATACTAAAGAGCAAATAGATTGGTGTATTAAAAACGAAGCTAATATCTGGACTTTTTTAATAAGTAACAAACTATTTTTTTCTGGTGATAATATAATGATATCCAAACTTATTAATGATGCTCCTTTTACTTCTTTATTTGGTGCAGACTCCCCGCCAAGAATTGGACAATGGCTGGGTTTAAAAATAATAGAATCTTATATGAAAAATAATAAAACTATCTCTTTAAAAGAGCTTATGCAAGATATTGATAGCAAAGCCATTTTAAACAAATCAAAATACAAACCTAATTTCTAATTTTTACTCAATACTAAGTACTAAGTACTAAATGCTAAGTACCAGGTACTCAATACTCTTTTTCTACAATAATCTGTGCATTTTCATACCTGAGCACTCTTATTTTTTCTCCTTTATCAATATATCCTGTTTCCGCAGTTGCAAAATATACATCATTATCAATCCGTACTTTTCCAACAGGTCTTAATATAGTAAATGCGATTCCTGTTTTACCAACCAATACAGACATTTTATCTTCTGCCACAGTATAGCCTTTATTAGATTCCTGAATAGTAAAAAGTGCTAAAGATTTTCCAAAAAAACTTGTAGAAAATAATTTCTGACTTAGCATAAAGGATAAAATTATTGAAAGAAAAACCGAAATAATTACCATTGAAAGGGATAATGCGAATTTAATACCTGGTACAAAGCTAAAATCAAATCCAATATTATTAACTAATCCAAGTGTCAGACCTGATATAATTAAAGTAATCCCCAGTACTCCGGCAACTCCAAATCCTGGTATAACAAATACCTCTATTCCTAATAATATTACTCCAATAATAAAAACAACTATTTCCCAGTTTAATGTCAGTCCTTCAAGATACAAAGGTGCAAAATATAGCAGTGCAGCACAGGCAGCTATTACAATTGGGAAAATTGCACCCGGTGTTTGGAACTCAAAATAAATACCTGCTACAATAATCATAATAAGTATTCCACTGACTACAGGATTAACAAGAAAACCTATAATATTATCTAAAAATGTTAATTTCTGAGTAATAATCTGATAATTTTTAATTTCTGCAAGTTTCATTATATCTTCAATATTTTCAGCTTCACCATCACAATAATTATGTTTAATAGCCTCACTTGTTGTAAAAGTTACTACTTTGCCCGCTTCAGTAACACCTTCTACTTTAACGGTAGGATCCACCATAGCCTCTGCTATCATAGGGTCTCTGCCTTTAGCTTCGGCTGTGGAGCGCATCATAGAACGCATATATGATTGATACTTATCAGGTAATTTTTCTCCTTTTTCATTTACAACAGTTGCAGCGCCAATATTTGCTCCTTTTCTCATATAAATATTATCACAAGCAATTGAAATTAAAGCACCAGCAGAGGCAGCATTATTGTCAATAAAAACAAAAACAGGTATTTTTGATTGCATTATGATAGTTCTCATTGAGTCTGCACTCTCAAGCATTCCTCCATAAGTGTTCATTTGTATTAAAATTATATCAGCTTTTAATTCCTTAGCTTCTTCAAAAGCTTTTTTTGTTGTTCGCCATATAGGAGGAGCTATCATTTCTTTTATAGAGAACTTGTAAATTTTATAGCTTTTATTTTCATTAAATAAAATTTTCTTTTCTTTCGGTTTTGAAATAGTATCATTTGAAAAAAGGGGAGAGGCAGCAAGGATAAAAATCAGTATAACAATGTATTTAAATAAATTTATGTTCATTTTCTGTAATATTTTAATATGCAAAAATACATAAGTTTTAACCAATAAAAAGTTATTAACATAAAAAAGTTGAAAAAAACTTAAATATATATTAAAAGTATGAAAAAAATTATATACTTTCGTAAATGCATTTTTTGATATATATATCTGATTTGCAAAGTTATAAATATTTTATGTTTTTTTGATTAAAGCTCCATATATGGAAAACAGTGAAAAGATTGTATTGGTCAATATAGAAGACCAGATGAAAACAGCTTATATTGATTATTCAATGTCTGTTATTGTTTCAAGAGCCTTGCCTGATGTACGCGACGGATTAAAACCTGTTCACAGGAGAGTTTTATTTGGAATGAATGAACTGGGAAATTTTGCTAACAGACCCTATAAGAAATCAGCAAGAATAGTAGGGGAGGTGCTTGGTAAATATCATCCTCACGGTGATACCTCTGTATATGATGCTATGGTCAGAATGGCTCAGGAATGGTCTTTACGTTATCCTTTAGTTGACGGACAGGGTAATTTCGGTTCTATGGACGGAGATAGTGCTGCAGCGATGAGATATACAGAAGCAAGGATGAAAAAAATCACAGAAGAGATGCTTGCAGATTTAGATAAAGACACAGTAGACTTCCAGTTAAATTTTGATGATACGCTGGAGGAACCAACAGTAATGCCGGCTAAAATTCCTAATTTACTCATAAACGGCGCTTCTGGAATTGCTGTCGGTATGGCTACCAATATGCCACCACATAACCTTAGCGAAGTCGTTGACGGTACATTAGCCTATATTGATAATAAGGAAATTACTATTGAAGAGCTGATGGCTTTTATCAAAGCACCCGATTTTCCAACAGGTGGTGTAATTTATGGTTATGATGGTGTAAAAGAAGCTTATCATACTGGCAGAGGTAGAATTCTTATCAGGGGCGAAGTTACTATTGAAAAGGATGAGAAAGATTATGAAAGCCTTATTGTAACATCTATACCTTATCAGGTAAATAAAGCCGAAATGATTGCCCGTACGTATCAATTAGTTGAAGATAAGAAAATTGAAGGTATTTCTGCTATCAGGGATGAGTCTGACAGGAGCGGGTTGCGTATAGTTTATGTTCTTAAAAAGGATGCTATCGCTAATGTAGTTCTTAATAATCTTTATAAACATACAGCTCTTCAGTCATCATTCAATGTAAATAATATAGCTCTGGTTAATGGCAGACCAATGACCTTAAATCTAAAGGATATCATTGCTAATTTTATTAAACACAGACATAATGTCATTATAAGACGCACAAAGTATGAATTAAAAGAGGCGGAAAAAAGAGCTCATATTTTGGAAGGCTTACTAATAGCTTTGGATAACATTGATGAAGTTATTAATATTATAAGGAGCTCAAAGACAGTAGATGATGCAAAAACTGCGTTGATGGACAGATTTTCTCTTTCTGATGTCCAGGCAAGGGCAATTGTTGATATGCGATTAAGAACACTTGTTGGACTTGAAAGGGATAAACTCAAACAAGAATATGATGAATTAATAAAACTGATTGCACATCTTAATGAAATACTTGGAAATGAAGCATTACAAATGGATATTATTAAAAAGGAATTGCTTGAGATAAAAGAAAAATATGGAGACGAACCCAAAACAGACATAATTTATAATGCAAGTGAGTTTAGCATACTGGATACTATTCCTGACGATACAGTTGTTATAAC
>JAGODS010000251.1 GCA_017998135.1 Bacteroidales bacterium | reverse complement strand
AGATGCGTATAAGAGACAAGGAGCATAACTGCTTCGGCGGAATATTCAAAAATGACTCTGTATTTAGTTTCTTTATCCATAACAAAAATAGGCTCACCAAAACAAGGTTTATTATCATCATTAAAATATAAAACATCAATGATTTTTTTTCTTGACATATAATTATTACCATCCCAGCCTAACAGAGTATAATAAATTTTTTTACGGTGTTTGTTGATTAAAATTTTATAGTATAAAGTCCCATACCAGTTATCAGGATTTAAAATAGCTAACTCAAGTTTTTCGGAGTTTCTCGCATTATCAAGCAAGCCGGAATAAATAAATTTTTTCTCATTCTTATTATAGTATTGCAGAAAGCCAAAATAATTAAAACTTTTGTCAGAGAGTTCAATAGCCCAGATATAAAATCTTAATTTATTATCAGGCGAAGTAAGTTTGGTAATATGTTTGAGGGAGTCAAAAGGAAAGTAAAACGAAGCCTGATTATTTAAAGCTTTTTGGAAAAAAGATAAAAGTTTTAAATTCAAAGCTAATTTAGAAGAGTCTTTATTTTCATTATAAATCATTTTAGAATACGATTTAATACTGTCTTCTAAAGATAAAAGGTCAGAGAAATCCTTTTGAGCTAAAGAATTAAGACCAAAAAGAAAAATAAAAACGATTGAGAATATATATATTTTCATAAAATAATAAAATTAGTCAAAATCAGAGGCAAAAAGAGCGAAATCGTATTTAGCAGGGTCAGAGGGGTCGTGAAGTCTTAGGTTTGCAGTTAGTTCATCAACAGCAGTCCAGTCGTTTTGCTTACGTGTAAGGAGTTTAAGTTTGCGTGCAACAGCGGCAGAGTGAACATCAAGGGGGCAGTAAAGCAGGGCAGGACTGACTTTTTTCCAAATACCAAAATCCACACCGCAATTATCTTTTCTAACCATCCAGCGAAGAAACATATTTAAACGTTTGAGGGCAGAATTTTTTTGAGGGTCGGAAAAATGTCTGTAAGTGAGAGGGTGGGAGCAGGGTAATTTAAAAAAGATATTTCTGAAATAATGAATAGCTGTTTTAATATCAGGATTTTTATTTAAAGAACTGATGAAAATGTCTTCAATGCTGCTGTAATCTTTGTAAATTAAGGATAAAGATTTAATAAAATAAAGAGCATCTTTTCCGTTAAAAGTTCTATGACAAAAAGAAGCGAAAGGTTTAAGGTCAGAGGGCTGGTGATGAATTAAGAATTGATAAGGATTGAAATCCATATATTGCATAAGTTTATAAGCATTATTAATAATAGATTTTCTTTGTCCCCAGGCAATAGTAGCAGCTAAAAAACCAGCAATTTCAATATCTTCTTTTTTAGCAAAAAGATGAGGAATAGAAATTGGATCGTTTGCAATAAAAGCAGGAGTATTATATTGATTAAATTTTTGTTCTAAAAATTGATGAAGCTCTTTGAAGGTCATATCTTAGGGGTATTGGGTAGCGGGTATTGAGTATTGAGTAGAGGGTATTTAATTTTTAATTACTTCAAGTTTGGTTAAAGCGGAGTTAATAAAAAAGGAAGATTTATATAAGGAGTTATCAAAATCAATAGTTTTGTATTTTTTAGAATTAATTTTGGTTAAAAAAGGGAAATTTATAGGTGGCAGTATATTATCAGAATATAACATACATTCGCTTTTGTTAGGAATAGAAATAGAAATGGAAGTAAGACCTGATTTAATATCAAATTCAGAGAGAGGCTGAACAGAAGAAGTTTTAAGGTTTAGTTTAAGAATCTGGCTTTTAATAACAACTGAATCGGTTTTTAAATCCTTAAGGTTAAAATCATAAACAGCATTATTTGTGTTAAGCTTAATAACCCAGTCAGGCTTTGAATTAAGCTTAATTATAATATTATTGACTTTTTTTTTAAATCTAAAGAATAGTAATCCATATCAATAAAAATATCGGATACAGAGTCATTAATTGGATGAATAGCAAGGTTATAATTAGTAAGATCGCCGGATTTGGAAAACTCAATAAGATAGTTATCAGACTTTTCAATAATAACATTAGCAAGCGAACTGTTAAAATGTAGAACTGCTTTTTTAATAGAAGGATTGTAAGGCTTATGTATTAACTGCTCGTTCCATTCGTCAGATTGGTCGCTGCCAGGTTGTTTATTAAATTTAACATCTTTAAAAGAGAAAATAATTAAAAACCCAATAATGAGAGCGATAACAGAAAGGGATAATTTGATGTAATCATTAACAGGGAGTTTAGAAATGCCAATAAAAACGAGAATAAGAGGCCAAAGATTGAAAAACCAGTGCCATTGAAAATAAAGAATGTCAACATTTTTTAAAATAATAAGTAAGCCTGCAGAAATTAGAATCAATCCCCAAATAATTTTGCTATATTTCATAAAGATAAAAATTAAAACTATTTTTTATTAAAACTGCCAGCAAGTAATAAAACACCAGCAAGGATAAGAATGATAGGCCAGAAATTGCAAATACTAAAATTAAAAACCCAGTTGAAAAGGAGCAAAAGCCCTAATAAAATTAGTAATAATGCAAAAAAAAGACTGCCTTTATTTTGGGTCTTTTTCTCAACAGGATTAACTTCCGGCTCAAGTTTAGTATCATTAAAATTTATAGAATCAGGTTCTTCAGTTTTTTTTTTATCTTCATCCATATTCAAAGAAAAAGGCTTTTCTGGAAGTAATAGCCACATAATAAGGTATATGATTATACCACTACCACCGAAAATAGCAAGTATTATGAAAATGATTCTAATAGCAGTAGGGTCAAAATCGAGAAATTCGCTCAAACCACTACAGACACCAGCAATTCTTTTGTCGGTATTGCTACGGTATAATTTTTTGTATGCCATAAATTTAGTATATGTTTAGTTTAAAATATTGATTATTAATTTTAATGAAATAAAGAGAAGGCGGAAGTTTAGGTAAAGCGATTTTATATAGGCTATTAGCCTGAATAAAAGCAATATTTTTAGAAATAATCGCTTTATTGTTATAATTAATAATAGCAAAATCAATATTAGTAAGATTTTTTAAGCTATTAATATAAATGAATTGTGAAGCAGGATTTGGGAATATTGTTATATCTGGATTAATTAAAGACTTAGAAAAAATTGTAGTGCTTGTATCAACGCTGATAAGTATAGTGTCTGAAGAATAGCAATTATTAGAGTCGGTAACTTCAATATAAATCTTATGAGTACCCCAGCCAAGATCCTTACCGACAATAATAGTAGAATCAACTTTAGAGCCATTGCTCCAATTGAAAGATTTAAAATTATTTTCTG
This sequence comes from Bacteroidales bacterium, assembly GCA_017998135.1. Classification (GTDB taxonomy): domain Bacteria; phylum Bacteroidota; class Bacteroidia; order Bacteroidales; family JAGODS01; genus JAGODS01. The sequence continues at coordinate 724 of JAGODS010000251.1, read as the reverse complement.
CGTAAAGAGTAATAGATTGGTTTAGCATAATAGTAGTATCTGTGCCTAAATCCACTTGTAAAGGTTGATTTATATTAAATTCAGCTAAATCAGAAAAATTAGTTTCTCCACACTCATTAATAGCTTTAAGCATAATTTTAGCATTACCAGTAAAATCTTTATTCCATAAAATATTAATAGCAGAGTCTTTAATTTGAGTTATACCTGCATCAAGAGGTTCAAAACTAATAAAAATACTATCAGCATTTTCAGCAATGAAAAGCAGTTCGGAGCTTTGAGTATAATGACATATATTGCTAATAAACGGAGAAATCAGAGGAGTGGAAGGTAAAGGATTAACAATGATAGGCAGTGAGGCATTTTTACCCAGTCCACATTCATTTTGTCCGCTGACAGATATATTTCCATTTTTAGCACCTAAAGGAAAATTAACCGAGATAGAGCTGCTATCGCTGGAACCATAAGCACCATCAGGAAGTGTCCAATAAAACTTATCCGAATTGAGAAGTGAATTAGTAGAAAAGATGATATTATGGCTGTCTTCGCAGACTGTAGATTCGCCTGAAATAACAGTAGCAGCCTGCGGCATAGGATTAACGGTAACAGCGAGAGAATCGGAGAAAGGAGCTTCGCCACAATTACTGATAGGTTTAACTTTTAAATAAGCAGAGCCTGTATAATTTTCGTTCCAGCGAACAGTAATAGTATCCGTATCCCCCTCAAT
>JAGODS010000250.1 GCA_017998135.1 Bacteroidales bacterium | reverse complement strand
GCTTTGTTCTCAGCATAATCTTATTAAAAAGAATTTAAAACAAACTGAAACTGGAAAGAAGATGTTTATAAGATTATATGAACTTGCTAAAAAAGAAAATAATTTAGAGTTAATTAATTTTACTAAGCAAATACTTGAAATATATGAGAAAAATAATATGAATTGTCATATAAAATGGAATAAATAATTTTAATTTATATATTTATGTTAGATAGAGAAGTAGTAAAAGATTTTTTAATTGATGAATTTGAAGATTTAGGAGGAATTCCTAAGAATATCAATTTAAAAAGATTAGCAGAAGATTTTTCAATTTATGTTGAAAATGATTATTATCAATGGTTAAAGGATAACTTTAATAGTTATTTTTATTCATCAGATGAATTAGATTGGGATGAAATAAGAGAGAGAATAAAAAAGAAATCCAAAAAAAAATAGAATTTTTCTTTAGCTAATTATTGAATATTATTAAACCATACCGCAAAAACCCTAACAGGTCTGAGAGATCTATTAGGATTGAAATTAAATTCATAGGAATTAGTTAGTAATAACAGTCCAACCTTTGTTAATAAGTTCGGTTTTATATGTATCACCTTCACGAGAGGGGGACGAGTTAGTGCCGCCTGAGAGGTCTGCGTATCCATCTTCTAAAGGAGACATATAGAGGTCGTGAAGAATTTTATCAATTTGAAGAGGGTCGTTGATATTATTGTTTTTTAAGGTCGAGGGTTTTGAGTTTGTGAATAGTAGAAGCAAAACTGAAGTCGGATATGTTTGATTGTTGAATGATTATTTTGCAAATGTAAAACATTTAAAAGATATATTATCTATTTAACACTATCATTTTTCAGATGTTCAATAGAATAAAAATTCTTTTTCTGGTTGAAGCGAAAGAAGACAGCTTTTTGTTTATTATTATCAATCATCAGTTTTTTAGCCTGGTATTGATTATTTGAAAACATTATGTTTCTTTTTGTGGAATAATTGAGAAAGACGAGGGGGTTAAAAGCTTTGGATTTGATATTCACAAAAATAGCCTCGTCGCCTGTTGTATTGTCTGTAATTATTTCAGTAACTTTCTCAAGGTAAGCATAATTTTCATCATAAGGGGCTCTGGCAATAAAAATATAGATAGAAATAATAAGCACCGCAACTTTGACAATAGCAAAAGTAAAAATAAAAAATTTGGTTTGTTTAAAAGAAAAAGCCAGCAGCAACTTCTTATAAATGACACCCATAAACAGGGACATTGGGACGGCAAACTTTGCTATATATATATAATGTATTATGCTGGCGTTGAAAAAAACAAAGAAATACATCAGAGGAGGGAGTAAAGAAAGTGTAATTAAATATTTGGCTTCCTGCGATAGTTTAAATTTATAATTTTTACTTCTTATAGTAATAATTAAGCTGACAATAAACATTGCAAGAAACAAATAACCAAAACCATTCATCAAATTATGAATTTGTTTTAAAAGCAACAAATATGACTGAGGATTGAGAAAACTTAAGCCCTGGTCGCTGAGTCCATTTCCAAAAAAACCGCTTCGCTCAATAAATCTTATATAAAAACTATGAATAAAAGAACTAAACCCGTTTATACTGCTATATTGTATTAAAATGGTAAACAACGCTAAAACAGAAGAAATTAAAGAGGTCAGAAATATTAATTTATATTTTTTCTCTCTTTTCCTATAGTAAAGACATAAAATGCTGAGTGCAAAGGCAAAAAACAGTCCCAGCCATTCGGTATAAATCATTAAAAATATTAAAATGCCAAGTAAAAACAATTTTTTCCTATTTACCTCATTTTTAAATAAAATCAAAGTAAAATAAATGCCTATTATCCAGAACGGCTGAACAAATGTTTCACAAAAGATATGATAAAGATAGAGATGCATCAACACAGGGACAAAAAGATAACTTATATATGAAATTATTGCCGGAAAGAAAAAAGCAAAAGCTCTGCGGTTGAAATAATTAGTTATAATAAGATAAATAAAAACTGCGCTCAAAAGATGGGAAATCAAACCCATTAATTGTAAAGCAAACTGATTGGGAGTCAGATTTAATATCTTAAAAACACTATATGTAAGAATAAAACTAAAAGGGGGGTGAGATATATAATAATTATTGCCTTTATAATCTTCTAATCGCTTATAATAGGTAATATGCTTATCTCCTTTATTGTTCCAGGTCTGTATAGGACTGTAATAGCAGTCGGTAGCTCCCTGCTTAACAAAATTTTCAAGGGTAGTCAGCAAAATAAGATGCCCCTGATTGTTGCTGGGCACTTTATAACTCATATAACCATACCTTATTAAAACAGTTATTAAGAAAAATAACAGCATAGTAAGGATAGTCCATATAAAGCCTGGTATTTTGACTTTTTTAAGCATTTACAAAAATAGTTAATTTTTTGTTACAAAATATTTAATGAAAACAAATCAAAGGATATAAATTCAAAAAAATGATGAAAGTTAACTTGCCTATTACGCAGGCAAGTTGCCGGAGCATTTATCTTATTGTCTATCGCCATTTGACACTTGCAACTGCGATTGTCTTATTGTCGATCGCCATTTGACACTTGCAACTGCGATTGTCTTATTGTCGATCGCCATTTGCAACTTGCAACTACGATTGTCTTATTGTCGATCGCCATTTGCAACTTGCAACTACGATTGTCTTATTGTCGATCGCCATTTGCAACTTGCAACTACGATTGTCTTATTGTCGATCGCCATTTGCAACTTGCAACTGCGATTGTCTTATTGTCGATCGCCATTTGCAACTTGCAACTGCGATTGTCTTATTGTCGATCGCCATTTGACACTTGCAACTGCAATTGTCTTATTGTCGATCGCCATTTGCAAAAAAATAAATCTATAACATATTTTAAATCTCATTCTAAACTGATTAATTCATGAATTTTTTCAAAAAATACATCTCCCGCAGATTTCGCAGATTTTCGCTGATATTAATTTTTTCTGCGTTTATCTGCGTTATCTGCGGAAAACTCTAATTAGTAACATTTTTGTATGAATTATTCAGGCTAAACCTTTCCAAAATTTGGAAAAGAAAATAAGAATTTACCTTATAATGGAAAATGGACGCAGAGCTTAACGACAATATAATAAGAAATCAGCCGACTTAAACTGATAAATAACTCAGAAATTATTTAATATATCAAAAATATCAGAAATTTCTTTCTCTTGCTGAATTTGAATATAAGCCTCAACATATTCTAATATCATTTTTTTATGATACGGATTTTCAAAATCTTTAATCCTATTAAGTAAACTATTTCTAACTTTCTTTTCTTTAATCACTAAACTGTTTAATTTAATTAAAGCCGTTCTTTCTATATTAAACCCAAAATCGACAATATCCTGATATCTTGGATGTTTATACAAGTTCTGTTTCTGTTGATATAATTCAGCAGCTTGTTTTTTTAGTACTGAGATATAAACCTCAAGCTTATCATCAGTTATTTTATCTAACTGCTCCGTTTCTTTATTAACCCATTCCATTTCTAACCTTAGCAAAGTGTTAAGGTCTTTCTCCTCATAAGCGACAGTAACCCTTTTCATTATTTCTTCTTTTTCAACTTTAAGCAAAGGGTCTATCTCTATATCGGGGTGTAAAACTTTTGCTAACGATAAATAAATGCTACGAATACTTTTATTTTTTAATTCTTCTTCATTTTTTTGCCTTATTTCATTTTCAATTTGCTTTTTTGTCTTTTTCTTAGTTTTATTGCTAAACTCTTTATCATTAATTTTATTAAACTCATTATTCATTTGCTCTTCATATTTGGCAAAAAATTCAGGGTTTTTCTCAAGCTCATCAAAATCAATATCTATACCAAACATATCATTCATTAAATCAGAAAACATCTCTTTAAGTTCATTCTCTTCCTCCACAATTTCATCTTTATACGTTGTTGCAGACCATTTATTAAAAAAAGCTTCCTGCTCTGCGTCAGGCTCTATATCAATAAAAGCATCACTACACAAGCCATGAATTACCTGCTTTAAATTTTCAATCTGTTTATTACTATATTTTGTATATTCTGAAGACTTTGCAATATTCATAGCTATTT
>JAGODS010000249.1 GCA_017998135.1 Bacteroidales bacterium | reverse complement strand
GTCCACTTTTCATATCTATGACCCTGCTTATCAAAAAGATCTATTCTCGTCAAATATGGGGAATACAGGTTTAGGGTCTAAAAGTTTAGTTTTAAACAATGAAACTAATATAGGATTTAACTATGGTATTAATTGTTTTAACGCTTATCTTTTCAACAAAAACGATTTACAATTTTATAAAGGTAACAGCATTAGAACAAATATTCTTTTTATTAACGGAGCAAAAAAAGAACAAATCCTTGACCTTAAACATTTCCAATCTCTCAGTAAAACGCTAACAGGTTCTTTTCGTTACAGGATAATAAATTCAATAGGACAATATTCAAGACAAGCGTCTGACAACAGAAATTTTAACTTTACATTAAATTATACTCCTATAAAAAATAAATATGCAGCCTTATTTTATTTAATACATAACAGAATAAAATTGCAGGAAAGCGGGGGTGTGCCGGACTCTGCCAGATTATTATCTAAAACAGGAAACGAAGTTAAACTTTCGCGTGCAGAAAATATATTGAGAGAAACAAGCGCAGGTATTACCCAACGTCTGCTACTTTCCGCTGATAAGAAAGACAGTAGCAACATATTAACATACAACCCCGGCTATATTACATATAATATAATCCACACAAGAACCTACTTTGTCTTTAACGATTTATCACCTGACTCAACATATTATCCCGATTTATTTTTCTCTGACAACCTTACAAAAGATTCACTTTCCCTTGAATCCTTTAAAAACAGCCTTTTATGGCATTCAAGTATTAAAAGAAATTCGGAAAATTTACTTAATATAATGTTTAACCTCAGTTATAACTATTATGAACTTAGCAATAAATACCTTTCACATAAAACAGAAATAACTCAGATAATACCTCAAATTAATATATACACCAACAAGGCGAAAAAACTCAGTTCAGGTTTAGAAGCCTCGTTTGTTACATCAGCTTATAAAGATTACCTTCTTGCTGCTTCGCTTAATTATAAAATATCAAATAAAATATCTCATTTCCTTACTTTTAAAATTGCATCTAAAGAAGCCGAACCGGATGAAATAACTCTACATTACATTTCTAATTCTTATTTTTGGAATAATAATTTTAAAAATATTAAAAGCATTTTTTCTGATTTGACTTATACATATAAATCTATACAGGCGGGCATCAGGCACACAAATTATAATAATTATATTTATTTTGACAACAAAGCGCTGCCTGCCCAATATAACAATCAAATAAACTGTTTGAGCTTATATATATATGGAGACAAAAACATTGGAAATTTTTATAACAAAGCAAGATTAGTATATCAAAAACTAAACAAAGAAGATATAATCAGGCAGCCTGAGTTTCTTGCCTGGTATAGATTTTACTTTAATTTTAAACTCTTCAAACAGAGCCTCACTCTGCAGCCAGGCATAGATCTTAGCTATTATTCAGCTTTCAAGCCCTATTCCTACAGCCCTTCAACCAGACAATTTTACTTACAGGATGATTTCAAAACCAAAGATTATCTCAATGTAGCATTTTCAATAAATTTCCAGTTTAGCAGAGCGAGTTTCTTTGTTAAATATCAAACCCTGAACGAACTGTTTACTAATGATATTTATTACACAGTCAAAGGCTATCCGATACAAAGCGCTGCTATCAAATTCGGTATAAACTGGTATTTTTTAGATTAAAACTTTAAAATTATTTATATCTTTGCTAATTTAATCTTTATATTATGGGAAAAAATTTATTTATTTTATTATTTTGCTTATGTATTGCTACATATACAATAGCACAAATAAAAGACAACGAAACAACAATTCAATCAAAGCATTTTATAGGATTGGGAGCAGGAATGACTACAGGATTAGGTTTATCTTACCGATATTTACCTTCCAGGTTTGGCTTACAAGTTAATTTTATTCCTGTAATCCGTGAAAACAATAACTATGTGAGTGTGGGCTTTTCTGGTTTATTAAAACTGCGTCAAAACAAAAAAACAAACCTTTTACTCTATCTCGGGAATCATTATCTTTATAACGAGAGTAAAGACTCAGGACCAATAAATAATGAATCAAAGAATTTATGGAACATTGGTTTAGGTCCTTGTTTTGAATTTAATATAAGAGATGTTTTAACTCTAAATCTTATGTTTGGCTACGGTTTATACGATATTACCAACAAACCGGAGACTAATTTTGCTTTTGAATCTGCTTTATATTACAAATTATAAATTTTTTTCATCACTATAAATATTGATAAATGAAAAACATAATAATTATCGGTGGAGGAATAGCAGGTCTTTCGGCAGGCTGTTACTTACAAAAACACGGTTTTAAAACCCAAATCTTTGAACAACATTCTTTGCCCGGCGGCTTATGCACTTCCTGGCAGCGAAAAGGCTATACTTTTGACGCCTGCATTCACTGGCTTGTGGGCACAAATAAAACAGACAGCTTCTATAAATACTGGAATGAAATTATTAAGATGGAAGATATTTACTTTTATGAAGATGAAGAATTTTTCAGACTGTTTGACAAAGATAACAACCAATTAATAGTCTATAGAAACATAGATAGATTTGAAAAGACCTTACTCAGCATTGCAACCGATAAAGGCGATATGAAATTAATCAGTGAATTTGCCGCAGCTACCAGAAAACTACTTAATTTCAACCTCCCTTCAGACAAAGCACCCGAATTGATTAGCTTTATGGATTCTCTTAAAATGTTTATCAAAATCTTCCCTTTTATGGGAACCTTCAACAAATGGAATAAAATTTCGGCAGGCGACTTCGCATCCAAATTTAAAAATCCTCTCATCAAAAAACTTTTCCAAACCCTCTTTATGCCCGAATTTCCTGTATTTTTCATTCTGTTTATGTTTGTCTGGTTTACCAAAAAAAATGCAGGCTATCCTATCGGAGGTTCCCTCAATTTTGCCAAATTACTTGAAAAAAACTTTGTCGCCAATAAAGGAATTATCACATACAACAGCAAAGTTGAGAAAATTATCACCGAAAATGGTAATGCTAAAGGTGTCATTACCAATAAGGGAGAAACTCACTATACAGATATAGTTATCTCTGCTTCAGACGGCTTCAACACTATTTTCAATATGTTAGAGGGAAAATATGTTAATAAAAAAATAGAGAATATATATAAAAACTACAAAGTTTTCCCTTCTTTCCTGCAAGTATCATTTGGAATTGACGCAAAGCTGAATAATATGCCGGGCACCTGCGGATATATACTGGAAAAAGATCTTACAATTGATGATAAAACAACCACTGATACAATAGGTTTCAGAATATTTAACTTCGACCCAACACTTGCTCCAGATGGAAAAACCTCTGTTATCGCTACTCTAAACACTTATAATTATGAATACTGGGTAAAACTGAAAATTGAAAACCCTGATAAATACAAAGCCGAAAAACAAAGAATAGCAGACGAACTGGCTGAAATATTTATTACTAAAACAGGTATTTCAAAAGAACAGATTGAGGTAACTGATGTTTCAACGCCTTCTACTGTTATCCGATATACAGGCAACTGGAAAGGCAGCTTTGAAGGATGGATTATCACCCCAGGAATGGGTTTCAAATCGTTAAGCAAAATATTACCCGGGTTAAATAATTTCTATCTCATCGGACAATGGGTTGAACCCGGCGGAGGACTGCCCGCCTGCATCCTTTCTGCAAGAAACCTTACTCAAATTATTTGCAAAAAAGCAAATATAAGCTTTAATCCTTAAAAACAGCTTACTCTGTTAGGCGAAGCGTCCACGCTCTGTTAAACAAAGCATACACGCTTGGTCTCTGATTAATTAATATATTTTTTTAATAATGTTCTATAGATATAAAATAGTTCTCTGTTAGACGAAGCGTCCACGCTTCGTCCCTTACAGGCGCTCAAGTTAAATAAAAATTAGCAAAAAGACCCTTTAATGAATTTTTCTTTTATACAAGAAACTAAAATAACTTTTTGGTTTACAAAATCAATAAAAAAATTATTTAACTACTTAAATAAGCTCAGGCAGGACAGACTAATCCTGCTTTTAAGTTTTTTTATAGGTATTTTAAGTGCAATAGCTGCCATTGCGATGAAAAATTGCTTC
>JAGODS010000248.1 GCA_017998135.1 Bacteroidales bacterium | reverse complement strand
TTTTTAAGCTTAGTAATCACTATTCCTAAAGTATCAAGTAAAGGTGTATTTTCATCCGGAATATAATCTTTATTACTAAGAGTTATAATTTTTTCTATATTTTCATGCCAGTAATGTTTTTTAACTCCATAACCGTTAAATGTAATAAGACTAAAATAATGCTGTTGCATTGGGAATTTTTTTGTAATAGTTCTGATATTATCAGTGAGATTATTAAAAGCTTTAATAATAAAGTTTTTAATAGATTGCATAGAGCCGCTTTCATCTAAGATAATCAGGTTGTAAACCTGATTCTTATTGATATTATTATCCATAAAAAAATAAGAATTAAAATTAAAAAATTAAATTGTCTTTTTGTATCAAAATTACTAATTAAATATGATAATCTGCTTTAGAACATAGAATAGTAAATAACTTTCCATTCCCCTCCCGCTCATTTTTCTGAGAAAAAGGTAAAATCAGATTATTTTAGTTCACCCCGGCAGTTTATATTTTAAATTACTAAAATATAATACTGACACTGCCGGGGCTTATGCAATGTTTAAATAAAAGGTCTTTATTATTATTATCATAATTTCATTTCTTTTTATGTTTGTGATTAGATTTTTCTTTATTTTCAACTTTTTCTTCACCCGGAATTGAGCTCTCCAAAAAATCAATTTTTTCGGATATTTGCTGATGAATTTGTTGATAATTTGAAGCTCCTTCTGAGATTTTGAAGTAAAGCATTTCAACAGTTTTGAAAGCAAGATCTTCTTCTTCAGGCAAGCTTGACAATAATTTGTCACTATGATAAGCTGCTAAAATCTCGTTTTCTTCGACATTATAGAATTTAATCAGCGCTTTTAACTGCTCCAGAGTGGGAAGGCGGCTGCCTGTCTCTATCTTGCTTATAATAGCTGAATCAACATTTACGGCAGCAGCTACCTGGCGCAATAATAAACATCTGTCTATTCTTAAGTCTTTTAATATTTCTCCTACTTTTTTCATAAAATATAGAATTGATAAAATTTGTCTTGACAAATTTTGGCAAATTTATATTATTTTTTAATACGGCAATGTTTTTTTTATTTTTTTTTTACAAACACCAATCCCTACGGGATATTTTGGAATTTGCTTAATTAAAATATACCTTCTTATACTAAAGAATATGTAAAGATGAAAAACAGTAACTTTATTAATTTTAATAAAAATATTACCTTACCTGATTAATTCGTAAACTTTTTCAAAAAAATACAGCTCCCGCAGATTTCGCTGATTTTCGCAGATTAAATTTTTTCTACAGTAATCTGCGGGAAATAAGCGAAGCGATTTTATAAACTCCTTTAAAATCAATTTAAGATTGCGTATAAAATCTAATGAGTTACATTTTTTTTATTAAAAATATAGGCTAATTTCACATATTTATTATTATTTTTGCAAATAATTTTAAAATATAAAAGATATGAAAAAATTTATACTTATTTTTATGCTTATTGCTTCAGCGGCATTACAGGCACAAGTTTACCAGTTAAGTTTTACCGGTAAAGGAACATCAACAACCATTGACTCTGTTAAGGTTGAGAATTTAAACAGTGGCGACTTCCTTTTACTTAAAGGAGACGATACGCTTAATCTAACCGTTATTTCGGGTATAAGAGATTTAATTTTAAATCAAAATAATAATATAAAGATATATCCTAATCCAACTACAGGATATTGCAAAATTGAATTTGAAACGTTCTCTTCAGATTTTGTAACTATCGAACTTTATGATTTAACAGGCAAAAGAATAGCACAGACAGAGAAAATGTTAAACAGAGGAAGACATTTATTTAGTCTTACAGGACTAAGCAGCGCTATTTATATAGTTAAAGTTAAAACAGCAGACTTTACTTCAAATGCAAGATTGATAAGCATTAATTTATCAAAAGAAAGTGGCTTGTTAAAACTTGTTGAATCTATACCTTATAACAATACACAAAACAACCTTACATCAAAAGCAACAGAAAAGAATTACAAGAGTAATAAATCTATTAAAAATATGTCATACACTGCAGGTGATATATTGCAGATAACCGGCTTTTCCGGTATTTTTAGTACTGTTTATATGATAGAGCCTACCAAAAACGAGGCTATTAGTTTTAATTTCATCAATTGTTCGGATATAAATAACAATAATTATCCAATAGTTGAAATAGGAACACAGATTTGGATGGCTAAGAATCTAAATGTTGGAGTCAGAATAGACGGCAGCGAAAATCAAAGCAACAATGACACAGTTGAAAAATACTGTTATAATAATGATGAAAATAATTGCAATACTTACGGAGGTTTATACCAGTGGAATGAAATGATGAAATATTCGGAGACTGAAGCAGTACAAGGTATTTGTCCTAAGGGCTGGCATATACCTACTGATGCTGATTGGACTACCTTAAGCGATTTTCTTGGCGGCGAAAGCATAGCAGGTGGAAAGATGAAAGAAACAGGAACTGCACACTGGACAAAAGCTAAAGTAAATCCAACTAATGAAAGCGGATTTACAGCTCTACCTGCAGGATATAGATTTTATAACGGAACTTTTGACGTTAAAGGTAATTATGCTTTCTTATGGTCATCAACAATGAAAGATAATCAAACATCATTTTACAGACGTTTATACTACGATGGCTCTGAAATACTAAAAAGCAATTTATACACCAAAGATTATGGTTTTAGTGTTCGTTGTATAAGAGGAGATAAACCTGAAGTAACAACAGATACTATTAGTTCTATTACAGAAACTACAGCAGTAGGCGGAGGTAATGTTATTTCCGATAACGGCTCTGCTATTACAGCACGTGGATTATGCTGGAATAACTCACCCAATCCTGACCTTTCAAACAATTTTACAACTGAGGGCGCAGGCACAGGCAGTTTTACAAGTAATATAACGGGTTTGTCTCAGGGAACCACTTATTATGTCAGGGCTTATGCAACAAACGGTTTCGGAACTGAATATGGAAATGAAATAACTTTTACAACTACTTCAGGAACCTTAGCTATAGGACAAAAATATCAGGGTGGTTTTATCGCCTATATATTACAAGAAGGTGATGCCGGCTATGATGCAAATGTGCCTCACGGATTAATTGCAGCAGAAAGCGATCAGGGCAATTTTATATGGGGATGTGAAGGCCTGTTGATAGAAGGAGCGATATTCACAGTTATAGGTAGTGGTAAAACTAACACTGAAGCTATTGTAAGCTTATGCGATTCAGCAAATATAGCAGCAAGAGTCTGTTATAACCTTGTTTTAAACGGCTATGATGACTGGTTTTTGCCCTCAATTGATGAACTAAGTTTAATGTATTATAATCTCCATAAACAAGGAATAGGCAGTTTTACTTTCAGTCATTACTGGAGCTCATCGGAATATAATGAAACAGGGAAATATGCAAGGTTTAAAAACTTTAATGACGGCTTTTCAGTGATGGCTCCAAAAAGTCAACCCCGCTATGTGCGAGCTATGCGTTACTTTTAAAATCAATAATTTTATAAATAGTAACCATCCATAAAATTTGCTGTTTTATAATTATTACACAAAATTTAACCTCACCCTTACCCTCTCCTAAAATTAGGAGAGGAAAAACGGAGTTTTTAGAGATACCCTAATAAAAGCTGAAAGCTTTGAAAAAACCGACAAGTTTTAATTCTTTACTTTACAAATACTAAAAAAATGAAAAGGAATGATTTTTATAATGTATTGGCATTAATTTTTCTTTTCCTTTCGGTTACTGCTCAAAATAATGATAATTCAGGAATTATAAGAGTTCTTAGTTTTAATATCTTTCATGGGCAGACAATGAACAGGGATTATAATCTTGATGTAATTGCTCAGGTAATCAAAGACTGCAAACCCGACCTGGTCGCTTTACAGGAAGTACATTATAAAACTAAAATGGCAAAAGGTTATGACATTACAACAGAACTGGCATACAGAACTAAAATGATACCTCTTTTTGCCAAAGCTATTAAAAGAGAACCTGTAGCTGAGTTATCAGAATATGGTAATGCAATACTTTCCAATTGGTCTTTTCTACAAACAAGAAAGATAGACCTGCCTCATAGCCCAGATAGGGAGAAGAGAGTAGTAATG